>CAJUFK010000001.1 GCA_910585535.1 uncultured Angelakisella sp.
TAGGGCTTTGCCCGTCTATGAAGAACCCCCGGCTTCGCCGGGGGGTTCCTATTTTTAGGGCAGTCGAAAGCGCCGGATGCCAGTTATTTTTCCCAGGTTTTTGCCTGAAAAGCGGGACAACCCCCAAATATTGGGAAACAAAGTATTCCCCGCCAATTTTGGCGAGCAAAAGGGCCGGAGGAGAAATCCCCCGGCTCTTTTTTAGTAGCGTTTGTAAACCTGCCCACGGTTTCCGGCGTCTATCACATACACAATAAGCTCCCCGTGATCTACTGTGTATATGATGCGGTATTCGCCCACCCGCAAGCGCAAAAGCCTGTCATGCCCTTTCAGCTTCTTGATGTCTTCACCATTCGGGAGTCGTTCAATAGCGGAAACGATGCGGCGCTTCTCATTTGTTGGCAGCCGGTCAATAAACTTTTTGGCGGCCTTTTTGATGATGATCTGGTACATCAGTTAAGCCCCCACTCCGCCTTGCATTCTTCCAGCGAATACCCCTTATCCTTTTCCGGGTCGGGGTCGTTTCTGTAATTTTCAAGCATCCGCTCACAAAAAGCATCGTCCGCCTCCTCATCGGCGGTAATGCCTTGCACATAAGCCAGAACATATCCCATCTTATAGTCCGGTATATTGTCCAGCAAGGAAATAATCCTTTCGCGGTTACTCATTCTGTTCACCCCCTTTTGATACAATAGGTTCCAATCCCATCAAAAGCAAACTTTTATCCCGCTTTTCCTGTGTTTCCACCGCCCGGGCCACAAAATCCGGCACGCTCTCTCCTGTGGCGCCTGCGGCCCTCTGTGCGGTCTTTAGGGTGTCAAGGGATACAGGGATACCCATAGGCCCTCCGTGCACTCCTGTGGCCTCCTGTAGGCATTCTGGAGCGTTTCGGCGGATTCCCGCAGTATCCCGCTCCATCTTTTCGTCTATGGCTGCGTTGATAAAACCATTGACGCTTTGCCCCAGTTGGTCAGTGTGGGCCTTGATTTCGGCTTTGCGGCCTTTTGGCATCCGGACCTGGTACATATCGTAGTTTTCCTTCATGTACTTACTGACCGCTTTTTGCTGCGCTTTTGATGCTGGTATAAGATTCACCCCCTTTCTATTGTACCCATTATATCACAAATCTATATTGAATGCAATATACAAAACACATATATATCGAATGCGATATTTGTTTACTTTAACGCTTGATATATCGGATTCGATATAGTATGATAAAATCACACCAAGAGGGAACGGCAAGGTGGACGAAGTACCGAGAGGAAACCAAGAACGCAAGGTAAGAGCCAGGCAGGATAAGAAAAGCATGGCGAGATAAACTTAAAGCCCCCGGCCCCGTTCCCCTGGAAAATAAAGGAGGTAGACACAATGAGTAAGGAAACCATGAGCGCAAAGGTCAAAGAGCTGCGGGAGCTGCGGCGGATGCAGGAAGAACTGTCCGGGATGATCGAGGCCGTCCAGGACGAAATCAAGGCGATTATGACCGCCCAGGAGACCGAGACCTTGACCGGAGCAGACTGGAAAATCACCTGGAAGCCTGTCACTTCCTCCCGCCTGGACAGCACTGCCCTGAAGCGGGAGCTGCCGGAGATTGCCTCCCGCTTTATGCTCCAGACCACTTCCCGCCGGTTCGTGCTGGCATGAGAAAGGCTGTTACCCATGCCTCCCGTTAAAGCTGGGTAACGGCCGCACACAGGCCCACCGGGGGCCGGTGAATCCATTATACCACCGGCCCCTTGCAAAAACAAGGAGGAAATATCATGGACAAGAGAAACTTTGACCAGGTGGTGGAGACCATCGACAAGGCCGAAAAGGACGTGGACAAGGTGCTGGGGGCCGCAAAGCTCCAGCGCCACGAGGGACCTGGGACCCGGATGACCGGCGAGCAGAAGGCCAACCTACTGTACACTCTGATGGGGTGCCTGACCCTTTTGGGGGCGATGTGGGTGCTCTTTGGTTGGGCGCACTGAAAGGAGGGAGATGTCATGAATGAAGCTGAAATGCGCCGATGTATCATTGATCTGGTCCTTTGGGCCGACGAAAACAAGGTCCGCAACATATGGGGCTTTGTCTCCAACTACCTGAAGGATGAAATGGTAGGCATCCACGCCGAGCCGGAGTACATTATTGCCCATGCGGATTACTTAAAAGCAAAGAGGCAGAAAGCCAAAAAAGTCGGATAAATATAAAATTTCAGAAAAATCTGAATAATAGACTTTTTTTCCTATCAGTGTTTTTTACCCTTTATCGTACCCTTTACGCAACTGACAACACTTTCTGATAATTTACAGAAATCGGGAAAGCGGTAGGAAATAAGCCAATCCACGAACATCCTTTTACACTATCTTCACTTATACCTAAAATTCGAATCCCTTTCTCTCCGCCACAGCGTGGCCGCCAAGGCCCGCTCAAGCCCCCTTCATTTGGAGGGGGCTTTGCTTTTACGGGGGATCGCAGCGACTGCCTAGAGCCTGGAGCAGCATCTAAAAGTTTGAAGGACTGACACAAAAAAGCCGCTTAAACTGCTTGTTTAGGCGGCTTTTTTGCTGCAATAATCATTTCCTGTCTGGAACGAACGAAGATCCGGCCCCTTCTTTTCTTTATAAAAGATTGCGGTAGCTTGGCTGTGCAGCGTCCAAAAGGTCTTCCAGCCTAGCCAGGATGCTGTCCACGCCGCTGTAAAAGAGACCGTAGTCCCCATTGCGGGCCAGGCTGGGAAGCTCTGCGATCCGGGCTGTAAGCTCATCCAGAATATCGTGACGAAGAAAGATTACCAGGAGTTGCTCCTTCTCGTTCCAGAGACGGAGCAACTCCTTGCTTTTTGTCTCCAGCTCCGAAGAAGGAGTCTCCTCCCGGAGTTCCAAGGCAAAGCGGCTGATCTCCCCCAGATCCCGTTCCACAACGTGAAGGGAAAAACAGCTGATGGCCACGATCACTGCAAGCAGGACAATAGCAGTAACAAGGCGTTTCATCAGCAGCCCTCCCGTTTTACCAGGTGGTAGTTTCCGGCCCGGTCCAGGGTCATCAGAAAGATCTCCTCAATGGTCGTGTGCCGGGAAGCGGCGATTCCCTCCAGCCAGGGAAGATCCCGGCCACAAAGGGAAAGATAATCGGAATAGACCTTGCCATCGCTGACCACCACCAAGGGCGGGGCGTTTTGGTCGGGCTGATCGGGCATCTCCATGGTTTTGGGGGTGAGGGTACGGGCTGCGTACTTTTGGTAGACCGAAAGCTTTCCGGTGGTCTCCACCACGGCAAAGTCCACTTCGTCTACGGCGAAGATCTGGTTGGAACGCAGCTGAGCCATCAGGTCATCGATGGAAAAACGCAGTTCCAAAAGCCGCTTTTGATCGATCTCCCCATTGCGGATGACCACAACGGGACTGCCGCTGAACAGCCGGCGGAGCCACCGCCAGCGGAGGTTCACCGCCGAGATAATGACCTCGAAGGTAACCAGGCTGAGGATGGGGAGGAGACCGGAAAACAAGGGGGTCTCCGCTTCCTCAATGGGCAGGGTGGCGATATTGGAGATGAGAATGGTCACCACCAGTTCTGAGGGCTGAAGTTCTCCCAGCTGCCTCTTTCCCATAAGCCGCACCCCAAAGACGATGACGACATACAGAATCAAAGTGCGGAGAAAGGCTACCAGCATCGCGATCCCTCCCAAGACAAAGAAATGGTATGGCTCTATTATTCCGAGGACGGCCCCGCTTATCCCTTCCAAAGCGATACATATTTCTCCCTTTTCCCGGAAATAGTGATTGTATCGAAAAAAGGGAAGAGGAGTTGCAGGGATGGAAGAGGAAAAGCGTCCAGCCTACCGTAAGCCCAAGGGAGAGGATGGAGGCCGCCTTCTCTCCGGGGATTTGGAGGAGGATATTATTGAGATCCGGAGGCAACTGGCGAATTCTGATGACCTTCTGATCCATCGCCACAGCACAGCCGGGAAGGTGGGGCTGGCAGTTATCATGTTTGACGGCTTAGTATCCAACACCCAGGTAAGCGATTTCCTTCTTCGCCCAGTGACCAAGATCCCCCGGGAAATGGATACTGGAGAAAAGGTCTATCGGTTTTTAGGCGGCGGCGGTGTCCTTATGGCGGGGGAACAGAAGGAGGTCCGTACCTTTGGGGAACTGATGACCATAACGATGAGCGGTTTTGCCGTAGTGCTGGTGGAGGGGGTTCCGGCGGGGTTGGCCCTGGGGTATCAGGGGTTTAAGACCCGGGGGGTGGATGAACCCTCGTCGGAGCGGAACCTGCGAGGATCCCGGGAGGGCTTTACCGAATCCATCAACGCCAACATGGGGATGGTGCGCCGCCGGATACGCAGCCCTCTTCTCACCATTGAGGGGGCCACGGCGGGGAAGGTGAGCAACACGGCGGTAAAGATCTTCTACCTTCGGGGAATGGCTTCCCCCAAGCTGGTCCAGGCGGTGAAGGAGCGGATCGGCAAGGTGAAGATCAGTGTGGTTCTGGATTCCGGTTACCTCCAGCCCTTTCTGGACGGCAAGCGGCTTTCCCTCTTTTCCGGGGTGGGAATGACGGAACGGCCGGATACCCTCTGTGCCAAGCTAAGCGAGGGTCGGGTTGCGGTGATGGTGGAGGGAAGCCCCTTCGCCCTTATCCTCCCTTACCTTTTTATTGAGCATTTTCAGAGCCTGGACGATTACATCCACCGGCCCTACTTTGCCTCCTTTGTCCGGCTGCTGAAACTGCTCTCCTTCTTTGTCACCATCCTTCTGCCTGGGTATTATGTTGCTATTGTCTCCTTCCACCCGGAGCTGATTCCCCAGGGGCTGCTGTCCCAGTTTGTAGGCTCCGCCCTGGATACCCCCTTGCCAGTGGTGCTGGAAGCTTTGGTGGTATTCTTCCTCTACGAGCTTCTTCGGGAAGCAGGGCTCCGTATCCCCAGCCCTATTGGCCACGCTATGGGGATCGTAGGGGGAATCGTCATTGGGGACGCCGCCGTTTCAGCAGGCCTCATCGGTTTGCCTATGGTAATCATCATTGCGCTGACAGCGGTAAGCTCCTTTGTAGTCCCCAGCCTCTATGAGCCGGTGACGGTGCTGCGTTTTACCTTTATCATAGTTGGGGGACTTTTGGGACTGTACGGGGTGTACCTCTCCTTTGCCCTGCTGATCTTCAATCTCTGCTCGGTAAAATCCATGGGGGTGCCGGTGACCGCACCGATTTCCCCGGCGGACGGCTACAGCTTCCGGGATATGTTTATTCGTTCCGGCTGGAAGCTGCTGCAAAAGGAAAACCTCTCGGTGGAGGACCTGCCCGGTTCGGAAGGGAAGGAGGAAGGCTGATCGTGGAAGAAAGCAACAAAATCTCGCTGAGCCAGCTTTTTTTGCTCCTCTTTCTTTCCCGTTTTTTCTCCGTTGCAGCCTATTCTCCGTCGGTTCAAGGAGGAGGGGATAGGATCACCCTTTTTACCACCCTGCTGTCAGGGATCCTTCAGTTCCTCCTTTTGCTGATGGGGTTGGCCCTCTGCCGGAGGGGGACAGGAAATTCCCCCCTTCTGGTTCCAGGGAGCCTCCTTTACCGCCTCCAAAGCGGGGCTTACTGGTTCTGTTCTATGGCGGTCTGCGTCTATACCACAGTAAACTTTATCTCCTTTATCACCGAAGCGATTTATGACCACCGCCATGGCTGGGTGGTTGCGTTGACCTTTTTGGCCGCCGGCTCGCTGGCGGTCTCCCAGGGGCTGGAGGGCCTGGCCCGAGGCGGAGGGATTCTGACCGCCCTGTTGGTTTTTGGATGCATAGTCATCGCTCTGGGCCTGTGGGAGCAGTATGATTGGCTGAACCTGACCGTTCGCTTTCTCGGTTCGGCGGATACCTTGCGGGGGACTTGGCGGGGGTTAGCTATGAATGGGGAACTGTTTGCGCTGCTTCTCCTGATGAACCACCTTCGGGAGCCCCCCCGGCCCCTGGCCTGCGCCGGCTGGGTGGGCGGGGTCACTGTGGCCTCAGTGGCGGTGCAGCTTATGACCATGCTCACTTTGGGAGCCTATGGGGATCAGAAGCCCTTTCCCGTTTTTACGGCGGTGACCTCGGCGGGTTTCCAGGTGTTTCAGCGCCTGGATTCCATTTTCTTAGCCATCTGGGTCGTGTTGGGGCTGGTAAAGCTTGGGGTTTTTCTGGGGCTGGCCTCCAGTCTGGCCCCAAAAGTATTTCTTCGGCCCTGGACAGTGAAGTGGGTCTGGGGAAACGGCGGCCTTGCGGCGGCCTTCGCTCTCCTCCTTTGGAACGGGCCAGAAAAATGGCAGAAAAGTTTTCATACCATCCTTTCCACCGGTATCCTCACACTGTCCGGTGTGCTGCTGCTTCCTTTGATAGGAAAACTGTGGGAAAAGGGGGGAGAAAAGGAATGAAGAAAAAAACGAGAATTCTAACACTGGCTCTTGTTTTGGTCCTTCTTTTGGGGGGATGTGTCCCCGGGGCGGACATCACCAAACGCGCCATTGTCACTGCGGCGGCAGTGACCCTTGGGGAAGAGAGCTATGGGGTGACGGTGGAGATCCTCTCTCACCTAGGGCAGGAGGAACAGTCCTTTGAAAGCCATTCCGGACAGGGCAGGACCTTTGCCCAGGCAGTGACGGAGATCGAGCTGGAGATGGGGAAAACCCTATACCTGGATGGATGCAAGGTCATTTTGCTTAGCGGCTTTTCCAATGCCGTTCAGCTGGAAGCGCTTCTAAAGGAGATCAATACACACGGAGGGATCCGGCCTCTCACCCTGGTGGCGGCGGACCTGGGAAAGGACGGCTTGCTGGAGGGAGAAGAAGCGAAAAAAAGCAGGGGGGAGGAGGTTTTTTCCCTTCTCTCCGGAAGCAGTCTTTCACAGGTGAACCTGAAAGACTGCCTGGGCCTGTTGTCTGCTCCGGGCCGGGGGACCCTTATCCCGGGGGTGGAGCTTCGGGATAAGGAGATCCGGATCGGGGGGTATCTTTCCCCAGGGAAGAATGGGGTCCTACAGGCTCCGGAGGAGCTGGAACGCCTGCTGCCATTTGCGGGGAAGGAGGACCGGCAAAGGGTGTATACCGTCACCGGGGAGGGGTACGCCGCCGACTGGGTTCTGGAAAAAAGCTCTATGCGCCTTCGGCCCCGGACAGAAAAGGGGGAGACAGGCTTTCTGCTGGAAGCAAGGGTGGAGGGATACCTCCTTTCCGGCCAGGGGGAACGTTTAGGAGGGGAGCTGCTCCGCCAAGTACAGGAGGACGTTTGCCGCCAGGTGCTGGAGGAGTACGCCTATGTTTTGGAAAAAATTGTAAGACCCTCGGGAAACGACCTTTTTTCTATGGGGAAACATCTGGAACTTTTTGACCAAAAAAGCTGGGAGGACCTTGGAAAGGACTGGGGAGAGAGACTTCCGGAAATTCCCGTGGAACTGCGGAGCAGCGTCCTGCTGCGGGATAAAAAGCGCCTTTTCGACCGGAACTGAAAAATTGGCTGCCGGCCCTGGTTTTTCTTTTCCCGGAAAATGTCCGGAAAGAGCCCGCCCAAAGGAAAGTTCTCCAGGATCCCTGCGTGAAATTGGCCGAAAATAAAAATTCTCTCCGGACATATTAAACCTGTACCCACAATCGGGGCGCCGGACAGCCGCCACAGTGATCCGGCCTTTCCTAGTTGTGGGTACAGGTTCCAAAACGCGAAGGAGATGATTTTTTTGAGAAAGCTTGCAAAAAGGCTGGCGGCAGCAGTGAACTGCTGTCTTTTGGCCCTCTTGCTTCTGACAATATATATGCAAAAGCAGCTGCCGGACCGGTATTCTGTCGTGGCAGGGGAGGAGATTACATTTCCTCCAGGGTATCCCATCCAAACCGTGCGCCCTACCGCCGCCGGCGGGATCCAAGCGGCCCAGGCCAGCGTGGGGGACAGCTACCAGCTGGACCTAAAGCTATTGGGGACTATTCCTGTCAAGACGGTGGAAGTAAACGTGGTGGACCGAAAGCAGGTCACTGTCTCCGGAGCCCCCTTTGGCATCAAGATGTTTACCGACGGCCTTATGGTGGTGGGGATGAGCGATATTCCTGCCGCTGAGGGCCGGATCAATCCCGCAAAAGAGGCGGGGCTGGAGGTAGGCGATGTGTTGAAGACTTTTAACGGGGTCACCCTTACCACCAACGAGCAGCTGGCGGAACTGATGCAGGAAAACGGGGATGCTCCGATTAAGGTGGAAGTAAAACGGGGGAACAGCACATTTTCCGCCGGGATACAACCCATTCGGTCCACAGGGGACGATCAGTACCGGCTGGGGGTCTGGGTGCGGGACAGCTCCGCCGGTATTGGTACCATGACCTATTTTGACCAGAACAGCGGGCTGTTTACCGGCCTTGGTCATGCGGTTTGTGACGTGGACACCGGGGACATGATGCCTCTTTCCAACGGGGAGGTGGTGCCAGCCCGGATCACCGGCTGCAAGCGCGGGGAAAACGGGTCCCCCGGGGAGCTAAAGGGCCGCTTCACCGAGGAACCCGCCCTGGGGAGCCTTTCCGCCAATACCACTACCGGGGTCTACGGCCTGCTGCGAAGCCGCACCCTTTACCTTGGGGAGGAGATGCCCTTGGCGATGAAGCATGAGGTGCAGACAGGAAAAGCCTATATCTACACAACGGTGGAGGGATCCAAGCCCCAGCGGTACGAGATTGAGATTGAAAAGCTGGTGATGAGTGAAGAAGAAAAGGGGCAGAATATGGTGATCCGCGTTACCGACCCGGCGCTTCTCCAAAAAACCGGCGGAATTGTTCAAGGGATGTGGGTGAGGTATAATAGGGGCAACACAGGAAATGCCTGATTTTAGGCGGTTCTGGCGTGCTCTGGGCCTCGTTGACATCGGATCTCATGGCTATTGCTGGATCAAGAAAAGGAGGGGAAAAGTGGCAAGAGAATTTAGAAAAGATATTGATTACATTATGAGCCACAAGATGAGGCTTGACGACACCTTCCAGTTTCACTGCAAAGCTTGCGGAAAGTGCTGCAAAAATCGAGAGGATGTGCTGCTGACCCCCTACGACCTCTTCCGAATTGCCCGGTATTTGGGACGAACCTCTGCTGAGATCGTAGACAAATACTGCGATGCCTACATAGGGCCGGACAGCCATCTTCCTGTGGTGTGGATCAGGCCGGTGCCGCCGGACAATTCTTGTCCCTTCCTGCGGAACAAAAAGTGCATCGTCCATCAGGATAAGCCAATGGTCTGTGCAGCCTATCCCCTGGCCCGGATTACCCAGCCTGGAGAACCTGCCCCATTCTATGTGTTGCAGCCAGGAAATCCCTGCGGTGGCACCGACCGCACCGTAACCGTGCAGCAGTGGCTGGGCCACCTATGTAGCGAGGAGGGGGAACAGACCAGCATGATGTGGGGAGAGTTGATCGCTCTATTCGCACAGCCCCTCCACTTCTTTTGGCAGCGGATGTTTTCTTGATCTAGCGCAATGGACTTTTCTCATTATCTTGACAACCCCATAACTTCTACTAAAATTGGGGGTGTAAGAGTCTACTCTTGTTTGAGAGCAGATGTTGTGACAGCCACCAATCAGGAGACAGTGCGTCCAAACGCGGCAATCGCAGAGGATGTGCTGCCTCTTTTTTGTTGGTTATTAAATGTTCGACTGCACTTTCTCTTTCGACCCCTATTGGGGAAGCGAACTGCAAAGGATAAACTGAAAAGGAGGAAAAACGATGTCTACCAAAGTCAGAATCACCCCTTATCCTTTTAGCAAGGATTTTCCATGGATGGCAAAGGTGAAAATGGAGTCCTGGGTTTTTCCCAGCATTGAGGCGGCCAAGTCTGCAATGATCGGCCGCTTTGGTGATTGCGTTTTCACCGTAAAAGAGTCAGCCAAACGGCAAGGAGGATGAGCGGCAGCCGCGCCGGATGTGGAAAAAACAGTGAGAAGTTAGAATAAGAGAGGAGAATTTTGAACATGGCATTGAACCTGAGAGTGATTTCCCGCAAAAACCTGTTTGAGGACCTGTCTACGGAGGGCATCATTACGGCTTTAAGGGATGTTCTCGACACGAACAGCTCTATCTACCTGATAGATGATGAGTATGAAGTGATTGCCGATGGGGAAGCCGAACCCCAAAAGGTGGTTGAAATCGCCAAGAAGTGGAATCGGGAGATCCTCGCTCGGGCTGTTCGCGAAACAGCTACCTGGCTGAAGGTAAAAAACTTGGATTCCACGGAGTCATTTAATGCCAGGAAAGCCATGACTGCCGCTGACAACATTTTCAGCCCTGGCGCAAAGAACGCTGTGGTCGTGTATGGCACTTGTGCGGACTATTTGGCCCCACTTCTCCCCGAGGGGATGCTAAAGGAAATCATTGAGAAGCCAGAGGAGTATGTTGTGTTGGATGTAGTCTACGACTATTAACACCGCAACGGCAAACTTTTTGCTGCCCCGTAGCAGCGCACGGTGCTCTGTTTACAGGGCACTTTTAAGGAATCAGAAGGAGTGATATAAATGATCAATCATCACATGATCCTTGAAGGCATCAAATACGGCCTTATCCAGTTTAAGGTGGACCCCAATTTGGAGCATGGAACGGTCTGTGCGATTGGCGATAACTGGTTCTACTTCGGCGGTGAAACTGCTGAGGAAATGAACCCGGAAGATTATCTTCGGGAAACCCCTTTGGGAGATCTCATCGATGAAATCATTTCGGCTTTGGAGGGACTTCGAACACCTCCAGATGAAGCCTTGTATGACGAGTACGCCTACTACGAGGCGGTCCTGACAGAAGCCTTGGGGGCAAAACAGCCTTACATCACCCGCGAGGAAGCGATTGCCCAGCGAGATGCAGCTGTAGCCGATTTGGCAAAGCTGATGACCGAACTGCGGGGAAGCTCCTTCTGCACAGATAGCAAGCGATGGGGATTTTGCGTAAATCCCACCTGCTATGCCCATGGGGGAGACAGTTCCTGCGAGTTCATGTGGAGAGGAACGGCTGCTGAGAAGGAGGTCTTGAAGTGAGAGAAAAAGAACGCAAAATCGCAGAGCAGTTCGGAATCTTGGAGCGGTGCGAGTCATTCGAGGCGGACCTGCTCCAGGTTAAGGACATCGTTCCCGATAGGTCCGATGACGGCATACCTTTCGACCTGGACGGACTGCTCAATGGTATCCGCCAGGTCATCATCGTTCCCCAGTATGACATCCGGGCCGACCGGGAGGATTACTGGGAGGCGCGGAAGGCGTTACGGAAGAGCGTTATCGCTCTGGCAAAGAAGTATGATCTTCACCGGACAGAAGACCGAGTCGAGGACTACGGCGAACACTTTTACTTTGTGTTCCACTGCGGAAAAACATGGTTTTGAAAGGAGAAAAATATGAACAGAGAGAAAGCTATTAAGATTCTGATTGCCAAGTTAACTGACCAGCAGCTGTTTGATGATGTGCTTCAACCGGAACTGGTCAAGGCTATGGAGTACGCAGCGTCCTTCATGGAGGCTCGCCCGGAGTGTGGAGCGAAGAACCGACCCCCAAAATGCTATACCGTTATCGACACCAGTTATGATGTCGGCATAGATGTCTACTCTTTCTGGAACAAAGAGGACGCCGAACGAAGTGTCAAAGACGATGTTCAGACGGAGTTAGCGAACCTTCGCGAAGCGGGCCGCGAACGGATTGTGGTCCAGGAAACGCTCGACGGCGCCACCATCTATGTGCCGGACACCGACATTTATTACGAATGGACCATCGTGGAAACTGACATTCGATAGGAGGCTGAATATGAAATTCTTCTTCACCTTCGGGAGCAATCCCCGATACCCCTACGGGAGAGACGAGTTCGTCGAGGTCCATACGGACACTGGCGATCAGGCCGCTCAGAAATTCAAGCTGGACTTCCCCTGCCGTCCCGGAAGCACACTCCTGAACTGCGCCTTCATCTATGGCGAGGAGCAGTGGGGGCCTATCTGGAAAGAACACTACAAGGGAAAAGGCCCCGCGGTCGTGCTCGATTAAAAGAAGGAGAGATTATTTAACCTTGCCCCGCTTTTTAGCGGGGCTTTTTTGTTGACAAACCCTTAACTCCAATTAAAATGGTATTGTAAGAATCTATTCTCCCATTCGAGGAGAAAAGATGTTTAGCCAGCCACCGTAGTAGGAGGCAGTGCGTCCAAACGCAGCAATGCGGCAGGACGCGCTGCCTCTTTTTTGGTGGACTTTTATTTGAAAGGAGAAGATATCTTTGAAGAACCGTTTTCTGACTAAGGCGATGTGGGCCTTGGTACTCACAATGCTCTCTGTGAGCATTGTACTTGGAAGCACAGATTCCTTTACAACAGCTCACCGCAAAGCAAAGCCAACCCCAGTAATGATCTCTCGTCAGAGGGAACTGACGAGCCGGGCAACCCCTCGGCTTGTCTTAAAAGAGGAGGAGGTTCGATACGCTGTACCCCTTGATGATGACCTCCAGCGATACGCCGAGGCGCTCTGCGAGGACAGCGACATCCCTCTCGGGGTTCTTTACGCCATGATGGCAGTAGAGAGCCAGTTCACCGCTGACGCAGTGAACGATGAAGGAGATACGGGGCTCCTTCAGATCAACAACCGGTACGCATCAGCGTACGGGGCCACAGATCTGAAAGACCCGTACCAAAACATTGAGGTCGGCACAGCTATCCTCTCTGGATACCTTGAGGAATATCCGGATGACCTGGAAAGGGCGCTGATGGCCTATAATTGTGGGCCTGGTCGCGCCAGAGAACTGTGGACTGAGGGCATTACCTCGACCCAGTACACAGCCAAGGTCAGAGTTGCCATGGCTGACTTAATTTTGAAGAGGGAGGTAGTTGAGTAAGATGGCTCGAATTTTTGTGGACATGGACGGCACTCTCGCTGTCTGGAACGCCGGGAAAACAATCGAGGAGGTCTATGTCCCTGGTTACTTCTCTGGTCTTCAGCCGCAGGACAATGTTGTACAGGCGATGAAAAGTCTGGCGAAGGCTCCTGGAGTAGAAGTGTTCATCCTCTCCGCTGTGTTTGCCGACTGCCCTCACGTAATCGGAGACAAACAGCAGTGGCTGGACAAATACCTTCCCGAGATAAATGTGGAACACCGTATCTTTGCCCCTGTTCCTACCCCTAAGCCCCTTGCGGTTCCTGGCGGGATTCGGCCTGGAGATATTCTCTTGGACGACTACTCCAAGAACCTGGAAGAGTGGTGTTTGGCTGGAGGCATGGGTGTGAAACTGCTTAACGGCATCAATCACACCCGGGGCACATGGACGGGGCCTAAAGTGAGCAAGGAAGACCCTGCGGAGGAAATCGTGAATGCGATCCTCGCTCCTGCGGCCTTGAAGCTCATCAGCGACTTCATAGAAAGGGAGTACGGCCCTATTACGGCGGACCCGTTTAAGGACCTTCGCTGCATTGGCTTGGCCTATTCCACTACGGAGGATGGGGCGCACCAGATTCAGATCGATGTTGATCTGATTGGGCGTTGCATGATCTCCAAAGTGGATAATCAGACGGTAGAAGAATTGAAGTATGAAAGGATGGAGGATCTTTGTCTCGACCTCGAATATTTCGATTTCGATACAGCCATTGCGGATGCGGAAAGTGCATGGATAAAAAATAAAGGAGGAGAAGCGAAATGAACGCTTATAAGGTTCTGAGAGACCGCCAGCAGGAGGAGTTTAACTCTATCCCTTTGGGATTTGCATTCGGGCAGAAGCAGTTCGATGAGCTGCTGGCTCGTTGGGAAATTACCGCTGATGAAGCCCCCCTGAAAATCGCCGCCATTGGGGCCGGCGGGTACATTCAGAAAAAGGATGTGCCGCTCCTGAGAGCGATGACTGCCCGCCACAAGGCGGAGATGGCAGCGGCTATCGCTGAGGACCAAACGGGCGATGGCTTTATTTGTGACATGTTCAGCTATGAGCTGAACAATCATGAATATAGCATCACCTACGATACCTCCGATGCCCTGGAGGCTCTCGGACTCACAGCTGCGGAAGTGGCTGCCGACAAGAGACTCCAAAGGGGGCTTGCTTTGGCTCACCGCCAGATTATGAGGGTGAACTGAGATGGCCCAGATTGGATGCACGCAGACAGCCTGTGTCCACAATGACTGTTTGGTGTGTCGTGCAGAATCTGTCCACCTGGATCCTGTCCAGGGATGCAAGTCATTCCTGGACAGATCGGAAGCTGAGAAAAGGGAGGTTGAGGTTCGCCTCGCCCCCTTTTCCATGTCCGCGCCGGTAGTCCTCTTGGTGCGGTCCAACGCACCGGAGATTGTGAGAGAAGCCCTGTCTATGGGTTTCACTCGGGAGAAAGAACCTCCCACGGGTTTTTTCTTCCTTGGTTGGAGCAAAACGACCCAGGAGAAAAATCTTGTCTGGTGCCGGCGGACAACCTTTTCTGACCTGGAAGGGGTTATCTCCGAAATCGGCTCCCACGGGTATGAAGTCAAAAACTTCATCCTTGAGGATGACAGGAAAAAGTGGGAGGCGGAGAAATCCGTCTACGACCTCGGCAAGGCCGAGCGGTGGCGCCAGCTCCAAGAAATGGCCCCACCCCAGCTGCCCCGGATTCTTTCCGGTGGTTACTGGAATGGAAAGGTCTATGGATCTTACGGTAAGGAGTTCGTCTATGTGGGCGGAGAAAAGCGAAAACTCACCCCGTACCATATGGACGAGATCCGGAACTACAAAAGAAAACAAAAAGACTACAGACAGAGAACACGGGCTTTAAGCCTGTGCTGCCCTGTCTGAATTTTTAAGGAGGATTTCAAGATGAAAAAGGTTATGTTTGCTGTTGTTGCGCTGATTATGAGTGTTTCCGTTGCCTTTGCTGCTGAGGGTGATTTTCTCCCCCAGCCTGTCGGGACGAACGGTCCGGCGATTACGGCTTTCAGGCTTTCCAGGCTGGAGACCGAGCTGCCCAATGTCGAAGTCCCGGTGCGGGATCAGCAGAAGGCCCTTGCCGCTGTCACTAGCGGCGAGGAGACCGAAGAGTCCGAGGAGGACTCGGAGGCCACAGAGAATGTCGAGTCGACCTTTGAGATCAAAAAAGCGACCACTTCGGTGGCGGAGGCTTACTCCTCCCACGATGTGGGCCGTCTCCAGATCCCCTCTGTGGGAGTCGATATCGCCATCCGGTATTCTCTGGAGCAGGCCGATGTGGACGCTGTAGGGATGGGCGCTTCGTATGACATTAGCGTGCTCCCTGGCGACCCCACTGGGTCCGCCGTATTTGGAGATCACAATTTCCAGACGGGGAAATTGTTTGCATCTCTGAATCCCGGCGATGAAGTGATCGTGGATGCCCACTACGGTCAATTTAAGTACATCATGGAGAGTGCTCGTGTCGCTCATTTTGAGGACTCCGCCACTTTCTATGCAAAGAAGAGCTTCACCTCCCGAAGAGAATCCGGGCGCATCAGAAGCACCACACCCGGGCTGGGGCACGATGCGGTGTTTGACGACGGGAGCCATTTTTATAAAAACATTGCCACCGACGGCAAGGGCGACCTGTACTTGGTCACTTGCTGGCCTCTGGACGCCCTGGTCACGAACGAAATCCTCGTGACTCGGTGTATTCCCGTCGAGGGGACACAGTTTGTGGACTGAAAAACGCTTACAGAAAAAGTGGCGCAGGGGTGGAGTTTCCCCCTGCGCCTTTTCTTCTCTAAATTTCTTGCAAGCCTGACTATATTAGGTTATAATATTACCAACGGAGGTATTGGGAATGCACTTTTCACCCTATATTATAGACACTGCAAAAAGAGAAAAGGTGAGAGTTGTGATCGAGGTTGCTGATGAGAAAGATCTGCGCTCCACCTGTGAATACCCTGAATGGCAGACGGATTGGACATCGGTATTCCTTGCGGATTCCTCGATTTCCAAGTACGCAATTAAAACCTTAAAAGGGGAACTGGTCGCTTTGGCTGCCTATCAAATAAAAGACAACAAAGCATATGTTTATATTCTCTATACTGAAGCTGCCCCTCATAGTAATCCGACAATGAAAGCAAAGAACCAAAGAAAATACAGTGAGATCGGACGCTTAGCGATTGCATTTGGAATAAAGTTTTCCATTGACAATAGTTGCCGAGGCGACATTGTGTTCGAGGCGAAGACAGAAGAATTGGCAAAACATTATGAGGCCGACTTTCATGCTGTCAGAATACCAAACCCCAATTCTAACGGGATTCCCCGTTATATGTTGGTTGATGAGGCGGCCTGGGATCTTTTTTCGTACTATTTAGCAAGCGAGGAGGAAGAGTAATGGAAAAATTCACCAGCGACTTCATCATTGACGATCTCGCCGATGAAGCTGGCGGGTATTTTGCCATGCCAACTGAGGAAGGGATGGAATACACCGACCTGTTTTTCGATGTATGCCGCCAGTTTGGGATTCGGTATTCCAAGGCGACCCAAAAAGAGCGTTGCTTTGTTGAAGAAGTAACCCGAGTAACATGGGAACACATTATGGCGCGCAGGACGGGGAGTAAGGCCCCTATCCGTCCATCCTTCACCCCTCAACCTTAATAAAAAAGCCCCACCAAAGGTGGGGTCTTTTTCTTTAAGCAGCACCACTGTCCTCAAGGGAGTGATGGTACTTCGCGAGGAGGTAGTCATCGATCCCTTTGTAGTTGAGATTCCACCGCATAAACTTCACCGCAAGCCCGATTTCCCGGGCAACGGTAACGGCTCGCTCTAAGCCTTTCCGAACATTGGGGTTGGCATAGAGATCCATGTCAAAAGCCATGATCACTGTCTTCAGCCCAATGCTTTCCAGGTCCTGAAGTGCCTCCTTCAGCCCGCAGGGGTTATTCACTCCCGCCATAGCTAAGAAGGGCATTGTCCCGCCGGACAGAGCGTTCGCCACATCTGCCTTCAAGCCACCCTCGGTCAGATAAACTTTAGAGGGGGGCTTTTTGAGGTCGATACCGACATGGTGGATCGTGGACACCGACTTGGAGCATTCGCTCCTCTCCTCGGAGGGATTGCCAGACGAAAAGCGGAGATACCGGCGTTTGCCGCCAAACATCCGCATTTCCAGCATTCCGATCCGACCAAAGAGATCCTGATAAGGAATCAGGATCCCCTTATTGTCGATGTTCACGAACCGGTGCCCGGACTTTGTGTAAAAGCCTGCGACATCTGTGGTGTCCAAGGTTTTGGGCACCAGTAAATACTTCTTCTCCGCCTCCAAGGACTTAAACCCAAGCCGCTCAATATCGGCATAGGTCAGGCCCCGCTCTCGGAGGTTCTGCTCGTGCTCATCTGTCAACCCCGGAAGGTAGTTCAGCAGAGCACGGTAGGCGGCGTCACGCCGCTCGATGGGAGCAATCGTGTCGCTGGGTGTCCTCTCCTTGATTGCCTCAAGCCTGCGCCGCTGTGCAGCACTCTTGGAAGTCTCGTCCATTCCGTGACCGCTCTCCCACATTTGGAAAAGCTCTCTGGCGGCCGACTTCCGATCAGTGGGACCATCAGGATGGCAGCGGGCATAGAGATCGATAAGACCGCCACCCGTTCCACACCGAGGACAGTTCCAGGTATCCTTCGCTACATTGATGGCGAAGTGTGTCCCTTTGTCCCCGCAAAGAGGACAACTGATGTTGACCTCCGTTCCAGAAGTCCGTACTTTTCCGCTAAGCAGACCGCACTGTTCTGCGGCCCACAGGATCCCAAACGGAAATCCCATAGGGGACCATCTCCTTTCCCTTTTTATCCCTTGTTACTCTGCGGACGCAACCTCGAAATCGAAGAAGTTTTCGTCGCAGCTGGGGCAGACATATTCGTAGCCCTCCAGGTCGGAGAGGTATAGGGAACCCCCGCAACGAGGGCAGACAGCTTCAGTGCGAAGCTCTGCCAGCAGCTTCTTCAGCCGCAGGAACTCCCGGGCAAGCTCCGGGTCCTTTTTCTTACGCAGGGAACCCGCAAGCTCCCGCATCATCTCCACAAGACCGGTGACTCCCATTGTCGGATCTTCTCTGGCAGCCCTCATGATTTTCTTGAATTGAGCATAGTTTGTCGACTTCTTTGTCATAGCATTTTTCATCGAATAAAACTCCTTTCCCTTAAAACGGGAGGGAAATTTCTTTCCCTCCCTCAAAAATCTTTCACCGCTTAGGCGGCTTCCGCCTTATCTCCAGTGAACTTGGTCAACATAATGGCTGCGGCCATCTTCTCCCGAGGCTTCCCAACTGTGACCAGCCCCTTCAGGAAGTCACGGAACTTTGCCTGGTCCCTGACCATCCCAACGGCCTCCCCGAAGGTTTTGCCCTTGAGGGATTTGCTCTCCGTGGTCTCAATGACCTCTTTCAGAGCCTCCTCGTCAGACATACTTTCGGGCATCTCAGCTTTGTCCGTCTCCTTGCCATGGTTCTTTTCGTCAGGCTTTGCGCCCTTGCTGCCGGGGATTTTTCCGATAGGGGAGCCGCCAGTTGCTTTGCGCTCCTCGCCCTCAAAGTCATCCAGGAGGGCGTCAGCACCAATCCCGGCAGCCGCAAGAGCACGCCCCACCGCAGCAGTCTCGGCGCACTCAATGAAGCGCCGGCCAATCTCGGTGGTCGCATCCAGCTCGCGAGACGCAAATGCGTTTCGATACGGCTTGTCGTCGTTCTTGTTCAGGTAAACCGAACACTTGACAACGGCAAAATTGGGCCTGAGTTCGGTGATTTCAGTGATCCAATACCCGTCAGGGTAAAGATACCGAAATTCTTCTTTTCGACCTGCTGCCGAATAGAAGACTTCGGTGGACTCGTTGCCAAAGTCGTCGATCCTTTTCCTTTCGAAAATGAAAGGCGCACGGTCGAACGGCTCCTGCGCTTGAACCCTGGAAACGGTTGTTGCCATAGAATCATCCTTCCTTTCTGTCGCCGCAAGAGAAAAAGAACAGTGCATCCGACACGATTACCGCATTTGGACGCACTGCCTCTATTCGGCTGTCTGAACATCTAACCCTTAATGCTGGGTTAAATACTTACATGTTCAATTTTAATTGAACTTAACCTGGTGTCAATCCCCTGCGACAACAAAGTCTTGGAGCTGCATCTGAACCGAGACTTTCCCATTAAAGAAGTTCTCAGAAACAGTGCCCAGCAACTCCAGCCGGGTAGGGGTTTCAGCATCCTGGTATGCTCGACCCATCCCAAAGCCAACCGCCGAAAAGTCCTTAAAGAATAATTTCAGGTGCTTCTGATCCTGCCCCATGTACATAAAGCCTTTGCCTTTTTCACTGTAAAGACTGGCGTTGCGAACCCGGACAACGGGGCGGGGAACACCCTCGCCAAATGGAACGAAGGGCTTCATCTTCTCCAGGATCTCCGGAATCTCCTCCGGGTAGGCTTCCAAATCGTATTTTAAGGAGGAATCTACCTCGTACTCCTGGCACTCCGGGCAAGCCCACATCAGCTCCCGCATCTGTGCATAGTTCTTTGCTTTCACAGTGACGCCAGCAGCCCCTCTGTGGCCCCCAGCAGCTTCAACAAGAGAACGAATAGGCCCCAGCACTCTGATTAGGTCAAACTCGCCATAGGACCTTCCAGAGCCCTTTACAAGGCTGCCATCCTCACCCTGTGAAAAGACGAAGGAGGGGGTGTTCAGGGCCTCAGCAACCTTTCCTGCAAGGATTCCAATGATACCCTCTGGGATGCCCCGCTGGAATACGACGATAGGGCACTTGCCCTGCTGTTTCAGCGCCTTCGCATACACAGCGCCGTACCATTGGTCCACGGCCGCCTTTCGTTCCTCGTTGATCTTTTTTAATTCTCCAGAATACTGATATGCTGTGTCCATATCAGTGCAAAGAATAGCTTTCAGGGTAGACCTGCTGCCGGAGTCATACATCCGCCCGGGGGCGTTAATAAGGGGAGCGAGCTGATAGGCGATAGTGTCCTCATCGATCCGCTCTCCCGCCAGATCGAGTATCGCACGGATTCCCGCTGGGAGCCGGTAACGGTCGTCGCTGTCCAATATTGCAAGTCCTTCCTTCACGATCCTTCGGTTGTCGCCAATCAGAGGCATGACATCGGCAATCGTTCCAATGCAGGCAAGGACTTTGAGAGTTTTCATCAGCGATAGAGCTTTGGATGAGTTATCCTTGCGGAGAATCAGTTCCGCCAGTTTGTACGCCAGCCCCGCCCCACAGTACCAACAGAAGCCGTTTTCCTCCGGCTGAACATGGGGGTCCACGATGACATCCGCATTGGGCAAGGAATCCCCGGGGAGGTGATGGTCCAGGACAACCACGATGTTGTTCTTCTCCGCCGCATGAAGCTCTTTCACGGCGTCAATGGCAGCAATCCCGTTATCGACCGTAATGACCAGTGAGTTTCTTGTCTCATTGGCAACTTTCATGGGCAGCCCGTAGCCTTCGGTGAATCGGCGGGGGATTACCAGTCTGGGCTTTGCAACTCTCAGATACCAGAGCAGCAATGCCAGGATTGCAGTCCCGGTGATACCGTCGGCGTCGTAGTCTCCGACGACCACCACAGGCCGTCCAGCGGCAACTGCGGCACAGATCACCTGCGCTGCCTCTGTCATGTTCTGGATGGCTGCCGGAGGCGTTGCTGGAGGATCCAGCAGTTCCGCCACCGGGACTCCACTGGACGCCTCCAAAAACTCCTCGATGCTCTTATGTTCTTGCGAGCGCATCCATGTGTGATGTCCCATGCTGCCCCTCCTTATCTCGATGGGAGGCAGCGCCCCAAATACCAAGGGAAACCCCCAAGGCCCGGGTAATCTGCCTCATCTCTGATTCGTTGCACCGCCCAAAATAGCGTCCAAGCAGACGAATCGAAACACTGTCTACCTGTTCACACAGGGCGGTAGACTTCTGATCTCCACACCCTACCAAAACATGAGTGGGTAAGTTCGCTTTCTGCTGGGAGGTTGTGAGATACACGACCTCCACTACTGTAGAAAATCTATTATTGGCGTCATTCGACACAACGACAGCAGGACGCCCCTTCCGCTGCTCTGAGCCAACTTCCGGACGACTTCGGTCCACTGTCACATAGAAAATATCTCCTCGCTTGATCTTCCGCATACATATCCCCCTATTAGATTTCACCCGGTCCCAAAAGAGGCTGCCTCAGCTGGAATCGTTCGAACAGTGTTTGGTCTGTCTGCCCATCACAAATGAGTTTCGGGGAAAAAATCTCCGCCATGAACGCTTGCGGGGCATAGTCCATTATGATTTCCGGGCGCCGTGGGCTGCCAGGATGACCTGGATTTTGCCGACCGTTTGAAAAACAGAAACTTTGGTCGTGTAGTTCTTAATCGCCATCTTATGAATCTTCCTGCTCCACCCTCAAAATTTCCACATGATACTCCATACCCAGGTAATCAAGCAAGTATGCAGACTCGAAATCTATAGCAGTTTTCGCCTTGTTTTTCCTGCATTTGACTGACATCTTACCACTAATAGCAGACCTATTTATCGTAAGGTATTTGCACTTCCTACAAACAATAAAAGAAAATGACTTTTCCTCCTGTTGGATGGGGCAGTAAAACCTGTCTATCACCAAATTGATTTCCTCCTTTCAGCAGTCACTTGAAACTCGTGATTAACTCCAGCAGCCAGCATTAACGGAATGCGGGGATCCGCAAATCCATACAACCCACAGGCAATGAAGTTATGAACCTCCATAATTACCGTTCGCCCACTCGGCAAAACCGCAACATCCAGTGTGTATGCCATGGGGGTGTTGATAGTGTATGTGGCTACCATCTGCTCCACAGTTTTGCGGTTTGGAAAGGCCCAGGGATTGCCAGAATAACAGCGGATGTCCAGGATTTGCTTCTTCCAGACGAAGGCCCGCCACTCACTTGCGATGTCTACGCACTCGCTCACGAGGTAGAGCCTTCCCGGCTCAAATGAAGGGGCCTTGCTTTGCTCATCTGGGAAGAAAAAGGCTGGCCCTGCTTTCGCTCTGTCCGCTCGCTTTACGAAAAGATGCTGCGGGTCGAAGCCAGCTTTCCCGAGAACAATATTCTCCCAGTCGGCATGAGAGGAAATATAGGCCACCTTGCGCCCTGTGAATTGGTCAGCCAAAAGCCGGCTGGGGATATTGATAGGGCGAAGATGCTCTATCCCATACCACCTACGTAGCAGCGTTTCGCAGAACTCAATACTCCCCACAGGGACCAGAAGGCCATCCCGAAGATATTCGCCCGGCAGCTCCATCGGACTGTGAGCATCATGGACAAGGATCTCCTCGGTGTTCTCGGCAGCCTCTGGATGGAGCCAGAGAAATTCTCGAAGAGCCTCTCTGGCCCCGCAGACATAATCAGCCATCATGTTATCTTGAAGCATCTGAAAGATAAAAGACCGTTTATTCATGCTCTTGAACCTCACTGTGCCTCAAACTGTACCAACGCGGCGGGATAGATCGCCACATACCCTTTTCTCCCATGGCCGGAAGCAAACTGTCCTTCATAAACAGGAATGGCCCATTTGGGGTATCAACCGCTTGTTTCACTATTTTGTCGATCCACTGCTTTTGAGGGGCCACCTTGTTTTTCCGGCGTCCTGTTTCTGCGCCGAGGATGATCCAATCCACCTGCCGGAAAAGGATGTCATGATTTTCCGGGCGCAGATCCTCCAGGATCGGTTCCATGCTGACAAAGGTGTTGCAGAAGGCCGGCAAACAATTAAAGCGGCTCATTTCGGACTCCCTGGTAATACTCGTCCCATACCACATATTTTTCAGGGCAGGAACGCCGTACTGGGTGTACCGCTCCGGGTGTTTCGTTAGGAAAAAGTAACGATGGTTCGGATTGGATTCACAGGCGTCGAACACCTCATCAATCCAGCTGTCCGGGACCCAAGGGGCAAAGAGGTCCGCCATGGAGCAGACGAAAATATCTTTGTAACTCCCTTGGATATGCGTCAGTTCTTCCAACCTGTCCCTGCGGAATGTAGGAGTAAACCCGAAGGGGTAGGGAGCTGCTGCCCTTTCCTCTGTTGTGGTGTTCTCTAAGTAGGCTGCCCGGTCAAGCTCAATGACACGCCGTCTGTTTAGGGCGTCCTCCCGGATATGGAGGTCTTTGCTCGAATCCAGGGGGCTGCCATCGCAGGCAGTCAGGATGCAGTCCCGCCGGAATTGGAAGCGGTTTGCTATCTGCCGAGCATAGCAGTAGGGGCAGTCCCCGTAGCAGCCGGAGATGGGATTCCAGGTCATGTCAGCCCATTCGATTTTTGTGTTACGCATTAGCTGTCCTCCTTGCCCATATCAATCAGCGGGCAATTTTTGGGCTTTGTGTATTTCATGTTCCCATTCCCCGATTTTACCATTGGAACCTGCGTATCTGTGAGTCTGCAAAAACGCATAGACTCCAACGAGCGAATAAATCGAGTGCCTGAATATTTGCATTTCGTGCAGCAAGCGGGTACTTTCTTTAAGCTGGTTTTGATATAAATCATACAGCCTCCTTGTTGTCATTTGGGGCGATTCGGCAAAAAGTTTTTAAGATAGGATCCCAAGCAGCGCGGCATCTTTCAAATTCAACAACCCAGACCCAGGGATTGGCTTTCCAGCCGTAAATGGCAAGATCGGCGGGGTTGATAGTGCCATCCCACAACCGAGCAAACCAACAAAACGGCGGAGGCGATTCGCTCTTAAAGTCCACATTAAGCCAATCAATATCGGTCGGTTTTGGTGTTCCCTCGTCAACAACTCCACCAAAGGTAATTTCCCGCAGACGCTCTGCCCGGACATTTGTCACCCGCAAAAAAATTCGGGCAGCCTCCTTTGGCATGTGGATGGAGGGGTTCCACTTGATTTTTTGATTTGCGCTAAGGGTCATCCCATCTGCTTCATAGATGGTTTTCCGAGGTTCATCAGCTTTATAGAGCCACACAGTTCTTGCGGAATCCAGTTCTTTGTACTTAGCCCAAGTCTCGCGGACATACATGATGTCACCGGGGAGGTATGGCGGTTTGTGTATCTGATAGGTGTCCACCCCAGTGGGGACGATTTCTTGATAGCAGAGACCGTCCTCGCAAAGCTCAAGGTCGCTCTGTGGCTGGGGCTTAATCAACCGCCGGGTCACAGTTTTGATTTCGGCCTGGACAGCCTGGACCATAGCAGTGTTAAAAAGGATTGGTTTCGTTTTCATTGGGACACCTCCCCCAAGACAGCGACAACCACGCAAAACACCTCCTTAACAGCCACGGACATCGTCGCTATCGCTGTTGACCTTGGACTTTATATGGTTTCCGACAGAGAATGTCACGGCAATCAAAAACAATCCAAAGATAACGGTCAAAGCGACATCGTTGTTTAGAAACTTATCCGCGAACTGAAACAATGCCACCTCGAAAACGATAAAACAAAACAGGGCGAGGGCGGCATACCAAGCGGTTGACAGAACCGCCACAAGCACCTTTACGGCCCTTTCTTTCTTCATTTCCTCACCCCCACAAGCTCTGGGTTGTCGTGAATATTCCCAACAACCGCCATATCGTAATAGCTATTGAGCCAGTACAGGATGTCCGTCCTCAGCCCAAAGGATGAATGGTCCTGCGCCCAGGCACCCACCGGCTCCACATAAAAGCCGACATACCCGACTTCGCAGTCTGTATTCTGGACTCCTCCGCAACGACCGAACTTCACGACGAAGGTTTTGGAGCCATCACCTTTCGCGTCTCTGAGGATATCATCCTCAAAAATCATCACGGACTGGCAATCCAGCCGTCCGGTGAATTGAGACACAGTATCTGGTTCAACTTCGACGGATTCACCGGAGTCAACATCTATGATTTCATGAATGTTTAATGGTCCGACCGGTCCGGAATAGTATCCATGCACCCACGCATCACTATCTGCCCGCTTTCCGCGATACAAAATCCTTCGGTTCAGCATTACTTTCCCTCCCATTCCGCACAAAGCCTCCCTGGGTCGATAAAATCGCCTCGGTGCTCGCTAGCACCGTTGCAGCAGACGCCTTGGAAATCCTCATACCACCGGCAGGAGGAACAGAATTTGTCGACAAAAATCCGGGGACAATGACAGTCCGGCTGTATCTCCCGGCAGAAGAAGATGCTGTCGGGGTTCATGCAGAAACTGTGCTCCTCGCCATTATCATCATCAATACACTTGCGAAAGGAGCAATACAGGCACCCCCGCACATCGGCTTGGCTTCCCTTGGGGATAGGGCGGATGTCCGAAACGAGCTTTTTCTGGATTTTCTGACAGACGCTATCCGTCTGGGCGCCCGTCAGAAACCCGTGAATGCGGAGCAAGTTGTACGCAAAGGCAACCTTGACAAAAAACGCTGCCTTTTGCCCAAGGGTATAGCCTTGGCGGTTTGCTTGTTCTTCATAACTATCACACAAGGCACCATGGGCAAATTCGATTTGACTCATTGCTTTTCCCCCTCCCACTTGCTACAGCAACCATCTGCTTCCACAAACTCGTACCTAAAAATGCTATCGCCGTTTCGACAAGTCCCGCTGCGACCCTCATAGTGCCGGCAGGCAGCGCAGATGTCTGGCAGCTCTCCCGGTGGCTCCGGCAGCGGCATCCAGTGAGATACATTGCAATGTTTTCTGGCACAGGTCCAACCGAACTGGACAGATATGGGCCCGGTATCTGCCGTTTCCATCTCCGGGCGATAGACCAGTACACGCTGGTTATCTTCCGGGAGACGATCCTCCACACGAATCCATTCCATGTTCGCCAAACCACTCCTTCCATCCCTTCGCTTTTGCCAGCCGTTCAAGGTCGGCCTGGGCATCCTCTGGGGTCAACCGCCACGGGATAGCACGCAACCCCTTCCATCCGATGTCGCCGTGCTTCTCCGGCTTCTGGCACTGGACCTTATAAGCACCATCGACAAAGCTAAACATCACCCGGTACTTCCAGCCCTGGTCATCAATGTACTTCTTGGTCGTGTGTTGTCCCCTCCTCCGGTTTTCGGCAGTAGGCCAGCCATTTCTCTCCGTATGTATCTTTGTCTCCGTAAGCCTGCACACCGCCCCCAAACGCTAAAAACCAATTATTGCTGCACTCCACGACCCGGCAAATAACCCATTCTCCTTTACCGGTCACGAGGGACTGGCAGTACACCGGTTCTCCGTCCATCCCCCGCAGCTCGTCCAGTTTCAGAGGAGCAGTGGAGGCGGCGATCAGGACTTTAATCTCGTCCGGGGTTCGCAAGGTATCCTCGTAGGCAGCGAGACGCACGATTGCGTTCGCGGCAGGTGCAGACCTTCGCTCCGTATTGCCATAAAGTGTTTTGCAGCCCTTGATTCGGATCAAATCGCCATAACGCTCAGTTAATCTTTCCATTATGTTCCCTCCGGTTTGCTTTTATAGAATTTTGCGCCGTGGGCAATAAACTCCATCACCAAATAGATGCCGCAGCCCCCAGCCCTATCCAGCAGCCAGATATTCGCAGCCCGTTCAGGCACATTGGACCAATCGTTGCGCCAACAAAGGATCCCGGCACTGATGTCATCCCCATCGCAACACCACACCGGCTCCCGGCGCTTTGCCATCGCGCAAAGCGCCTCAAAAGTCAGCGGCTCGTTGGGCGGGACAACAATTTGGGGCAGGTTCTCCGCATATTCCAAAACGGACTCACCCCCGGCAATAAAATGAGGGCTGCCGTTTTTTCTGTCATAGTTGTCATAGCGGAAAGGATATTTCCGCAGCTCCTCCAAATCAATCAGGGTCATAATAAAGGCTCCTCCTTATCGTTAGTTTTTGGCTTCATAAAGCAAAGCCAATGTGTACCTGCGTTTTTCCCCTGACGATTCCCAAACAAGGGAGGACACGGGGCAAGAGGGAGGATCTCCCGCAGAGGTATCTGGACCTCCGCCCATTTGAAGATCAGAACCCCGTCCTCATCCAGGACCCGAAAGCACTCCGAAAATCCCTTGCGGAGCATCTCCTTCCAGTCACCTTCAAGGCATCCATACTTCACAAGTGTCCATGATGTCTTTCCCACATTTTTAAGGTGAGGCGGGTCAAAAACGACCAGCCTGAAGGCGCCGTTAGGGAAGGGGAGAGCAGTAAAATCGCACACCGTGTCCGGCGAAACTTCAATGAAGCGTCCAGGGTAGTATTCCTGGCGCTCCACTACCCGCTTATCGCAAAACTCCACATCGGGATTGGAACGGTCGAACCAAAACATTTTGCTGCCGCAGGCTACATCTATTACCCGCTTCTCCATCAGCAACCACCTCTACTGCTTAACCGGGTCTTGCTGGATACATAGCTCATATATGTGATCGCGGCCGTCAACTCCGCATTGGCGTGCTCGAAAGAGGCTTCGTTAGCGCAGTCAAACATGCACTGGGCTCTTTGCAGTTTTTGTTTCGCCAGCGCAAGCTCGCTCAGCTCCGGCGCCGGCTTTGCACCGAAGGTTCTTTTCCTTAGTCGCTGCAACACCGTTTTTACCTCCCTCCAAGTTAATTGTCCGTAATCCACGCCATAGACATCACAAAAATGTCGGCAAGGAACATACCCACAAAAACCGATGCAACCACCTTTACGGTGAGCCAGCAGAACCGGCCCAAAAGATAAATGGCAAGCGGAAGAAACGCTGCCAACTGGGAAAGAAATACGATTGCTACAGACTTGAGAACGATTGGAATTTTCTTCACGCTTACCACCTCGTTAAAATTCTTAGTTATTTTGTTTCTGCTCCCGACAACACCGGAAGCCAATTCTCTTCTCTATGCCTTAGCAAGCCTTCCGGGATGCAATGGCTCAGTGCGGAGTTCTCCGCCAAAGCCATGTCGATGACCCAGAAGTCATCCCCGTTCTGCATAATATCAATGGACCACTGCCCGGCCAGATTCAGAAACGGCAGGAGTCGCTCAATCTCCGCTTTGATGCGGGCTTCATTGTCCCGATACCGGGCCATCAGCGTATCCTCGTGGGCCTTATAGATCACATAATCATGGACCTGGTGGGGATTTGCGGCGTCCGATTCGTGTCCGAACCACTGTTTCATCACTTCCGGGTCCCAGTACGGATTTATGCCTAAAACAGCCTTCTCGTCCGCATCCACAAACACCCGATATTCGGTATGGAGAGGCAGCCCCTTGTAGATGCAAGGATTATTCTCTGTGTCACGGATGAACTCTCTGACCACCCACTCGTTCGTGGTGCTGACCCCGTAGATGCAGGGCTGAGCCAGCGGGCCCGCCATCATAGTGGCTTGATTCTGGATAAAAAGCAGATATTCTCCCAGTTCCCGTACTTCTTTCGCCCCAGTGACCTTTGCATTACGAAAATCATACTTAGAAGAATAAGTCCCGGTTTTAATAAAGTAATCCTTGGTTTCTTCCAGTCCGAATGCCCGAAAGCAGAAACGGTCAACGATGTCCATTGTGCCGGGTGTTAGGGTGTTGTAGTCCAGCCGGGTAAGTTGAAGCACCGCAAGCGGCACACGCATGATCTTCGTCTTAGGGATTTTGAAGAAACCAGTGCTATGTACAGCCTCGGCAATAGCCGGCAGCCAGTGACTCATGCTGTTGGGATTTGTACCAATCATCTCATAGAGAAGCCCATCCAAGTCAAGGATGTCCAAGCCCTGCCGGAAGAACCCATAAAGCCATTTCTTTTCCTTAGGGTCTTTTTCCTCCAACCAGCGTTTATAGCTATAGAGGACTGCGGGGGACGAACCTCCGTAGGGTGTATCCAGTTTCATAAGACTCCCGGACAGTTGCGGCCGGATTGTTTCCGGGATTGCCATGATCTCCTCAGACACCACAGCACGGTTCCCGTCCTCAATCATAGGGAGGTGTTCCCGCAGGATCACCCTCTCGCCGTCATACTCCATGATGGGGGCTTGGGCCAGCAGTTCAGCGATAATACGATCGTTCAGAGCTATCGCTTCGTCCGCAATCTCCTCCCGGCTGCGCTCAGCGGCGGCCTGCTTTGCATTCACCTCGAAGTAATTGTCGGTGACAGGGCCGTTATCGAGGACTCCCTTTGCATAGGAGGCTTCAAAGGCTGCCAGCGCCTCCGGCGACACCTTGAGCAATTCTGCAATCGCGTCTTTGGTCAGCGCTGCTTCCTTGAGGTCTTCCGGTTTCGGACTGAACAGTTTTTTCAGATTGAACATTCATTTCCCCTTCTTGACTTTCCTTACGGCAACTCGTACACGATGTGAACGAGCAGAGCCCCTTCGATGGTGACACCCATGGTGTTCATAGTGCTCACCACCCGGAGGATCGCCAGCCATCAAAAGGTTCGTTGGTTGCCCCAAGCACTTGCTGTCCTGATTCCCAAGCATAAACTGTCGAAGTTCTTCGTCTGTATGATTTTCCTTGCAAATCCATGCGTGAAACCCTATGGGATTCCGCGACTGAAATTCATAAATCAACATACTTCGGCATCCCGGCATTTCAAAGATTCTTCGGGGAGTAGTAGCATCCCAATAATCCAATAGTTTTTCAGTGGGGATATCTTTTAGCCCTCTCGGATCACGAATATCATAAAGTTCTTGAACCAGTTTTCGCTTTTCTTCTCTCCCCTTCCAGAACACAGGGAGTAGTTCTATTTGGGGAATAACATACGGTAACAGTTTTAATAAGAGTAAAGTAGTTCCCGCAAGGTAGAAAGGTATAACTTCTTTAAGGGTCAGAAATTCTCCAATAGGGTATCCACTTGCACTTGACCAAAGAAATAAAAATAAAGGCAAATAGACAATGGCAAGAGCGAGTTTATGAGGAAACCGGAGATTGTCAAGGCTCGGATTCTTATGTGCCCGAACAGAAACCACCGTTGCGACATGGAATGCAGTGATAACACTCGGAAACATTACAATCAAGCTGGCTGCGACAAAGGCCGCGAAGACTTTACTTTGCAACTCAATCATTGTTCATCCCCCTTCGCTTGTACTTAAATGATGTTTGGATTGCTTTTCCTTGCAACCCTGACCAGCTCGCGAAGCGTGATGTACTTTTGACAGCCGAAACAGCCAATAGCCAGCTCGCCGTCCACCAATTCCAGATCTAACCCATCCCCACAGGTACGGCAGAAAAGGCTTGTGTGGAGATCTCCTGCCGCTCTGCTGATTTCCACCAAAAGCTGAGAGGTTAGCCCATTGGACATGAGCTTTTGCTTCTCGATCATGGTAGCAAGGGCTACGGTTTTAGATTGGTCACTAATTTCTGGGTGCAGGCGCTTGTGATACGCCTCATCCTCGAACTCCTGGATGGCTTTCTGAAGGTCGGTCATAACGCAGTACCTCCCCTATACGGTGCGAGAAGCCAATCCCGAACCTCCTCCTGCGATGGAACGCCCTCCTCGAAAAGCTCGTAGACCATGGAGAGCAATTCAACCGCCAGCGTATCGGCATCCATGGCCGCCATGGCTTCAGCGTTGTTGGTGACAACATTCGGACAGGTGCTCTTCCTGAGAAGGGAACAGGCTGAGTCTAAGTAGGTACAGTCACAATTTATGGCGTGGGGGCAACGGTCGCATAGTTTCATTGAAGCTCCTCCTCGTAATAGCGGTCTGTCTTGTCCCGGCTAATCCACCAAACAAAACACCCGACAAGCGCCCCTACAGTAGCAGCGCCCAAATATCGGAGTAAATAGTGCATGGTATTACCTCCCTTTACTCCCCCTGGCGCTCCTTGGCCCAGTTCGCAAATGCCACCAAGGTCATATTCCCCTGCTGGCCGGCCGTCCGATTGGACTTGCTCCCATCGACGATGATCTCGTATCTCAGGTTCTCCGTAGACGCCTGCCCGTCGTAGAGCTTGTACTGGGGACCGATGTCTACGACCTTTCTTGCCCGTCCGCGTCCGTTGGAATAGATGCAACCGATTTTGATTTCAGACTTTTTCATAACTTTCCTTTCTGGGGCATCACAGAAGCCCCTGCTCTTTCTTGTTCGCAGTAGCATCATACTCATGACCTTCCAGCAGGAAGGTATCCATTGGCGTGCCTGTCAGGGCAAGGAAGAGATGGCTCGAATGAACGGTTTTAAGCATCCTTATACGGAGACCTTCAGCCGCCATTACCCATCCGCCTCCTCAATCTCTTCGATGATTCGCCAAAACTCGCTGCCCTTGATCTCGGTCAGATCATCATGGACTTTTGCCCCAAGTTCAGCAGGTGTTTCGAGGGACAGATACAACTTCCCATTGTGCTCAAACATCCGGAATGATCCCCTGAAATGCAAATCCAAATCCCAGCAAGGAGAAGGCCGCCGGACAAATTGCAGGCCGGCCTTCTTTGCGGCCGCTTGCCATTGACTGTTGATAATGGAGTTCTTTCGAAAAAGGCGCAGGCCGCCATCTTTTACAGCCTTTGTGAAGTGCGGCTCAAAGGTTTCTTTATCCTTGCCCATAGGAATGATTCCGAGTTGGTCGGGATCAGGGTAGAATTTGGTGGACTTATCCATACCCATCTGCTCCGCAAAGGCGCTGAACACCTTGCAGGACTTATCCACAAATTCCTCATAGGCGACGAACTGACGGAAGAAGGGAGTGTTCTCCTTCACTATGAAGAAACGCTCGGTTGTGTTTCTCTCCATTTTTGTCTCCTCCTTTTACGGATTAACCGATGTGAATAACGCTGGTCAGCGTGGTGTAGGTGGCGCTGGCGATCTTCGTGGTCCCGGCGGTGTCGAAGTTCCCGTGGACCGCCATGCCCTTGCCAATGTACACAGCAACATGGGAGAAGCCCCATCCGCCGTTGGCATAGTAAAGAATGTCTCCAGGCTGGACCTGAGAGTAGGGGACTTTAGTTCCGAGTTTCAGGAAATTCTCGGGAGAGAGCTTGCTGTAACTGCCGTGGTCCTCCCAGCCGGTCACACCCTGGGCATTTGCGGCAGCCTCAGCGACTTCGCTGCACTTGTGGGACTGCCCAACCATGTCCAGAACAGCGGCGACAGCAGGGTCGCTGCGGTCGTAGTCGCCAGGGCTGGTCGTGCCGGACGCAGAGGGCGTACCTACATTCAAGGAGCCAGATTTCTCTCCCTTTTCGTTCACCAGCTCCCAATTTCCGTTTCCCTTGGAAACGAGGAGAGAGTCTTTCGGGGATGCAGGAATAACCGTAACCTTGCACTCAGTCTCCATGCCAAGCTCATTGACAGAGGTAATGGTGGCCTCCCCTGGGGCGATGAAGTGAACCGTGCCATCCTCATCGGCCGTAACGACATCCTCGTCGCTGGATGTGAAAGTGAGGTCGAGTCCGCCGTTGGCGGTCTCCGGCTTGAAGTCGCCCACACCCAGCCTGGCGGTGGTTCCAGCCTCGCCCTCCAGAGTGTCGTGATTTAAGGTGTACTCTGTTGCCATTTTGATGGAGCGAAAGGCTATGTTCCGGGTCTCACCACCAAGGGTGAGACTAACCGTGGCATCGCCGGGCTTGCCGGCGGTAAGCACTGTGCCGTCAACAGTGGCTATGTTCTCATCAGAGGTCTCAATCAGGGCATTCCAACGGATGTACTCCTCATAGAGCTTAGCCAGGTCCATCGCCTCGCCAGCCTTTACATCGAGGCGCTCAGGGACAGCATCCAGGTCATTTTGGTACTCAAAGCACCTAACTTTAAGGCTCGTACTCTTCTCGCTGACAGCGTTCACAGCTTTGACCGTGATTGATGTCTCTCCGGGGGCAACCCCGACAACCTTGCCGGCTCCATCGACCAAAGCGATGTCGCTGTCCGCAGAACCAAACTCCATCCGGACGCCGGAATCAACGACCTTGTAAAACATCGGGGGAGAGAAGCCCTCCTGTTGGTCCTCCAGAACGCAGGAGTAGGGTAGGGGAATGGGGACACCTTTCTCAATCTCAAACTCCCCAACGGGGACTGAAACATCCATGATGTTGGGGGTGTAAGAGCAGGCACAAATCGCAGTTGCGAGAGACAAGGACAGCACAATGGTTAAAATTTTCTTCATTCTTTTCGACCTTTCTGTGAAGTGTAATTTGTGCATTAAATGGCACTGGAATACGGTAAAAAGTGTATTTTCCCACGGAAAAGCAGCAAATGTGATGCAGGTGCGTGGAATACACTTATTTATGAACTTTTCCGTAGTGTTTATTTTACACTTTTATTATACCGGATTTTGCAATTACAATCAAGCGATTATGCGTGTATTAACTGTTTATATTTTATGAACAAAAAGCAGGGAAGAGGAGAAGCCCCCTTCCCTGCGGCGTTCTGCCTGTATCCCGGCCTCAGAATGTTGGCATCTTCGGCGCCGGGTTCTCGGTTAATGTCACCGTCTCCGGCATCTCATCAGATTTAGACAGCAGCCTTCCAAACACCACAAACCTCTGCTTTGTATTTTTCTCGTCACCAAACTTATAGGTGCAGGTAGAGAGAGAAATGATCTTATCGTCCTCGTCCACCTCTACCGGGTAGTTAAAAATGGACCCTTCTTTTGCCGTGTTCACAAGGTCCGCCTGAGATGTCAGCTCGAAATTGCAGTCGATGTAGTTAAACTTGTCGCTGTTGCAGTACATCGCAGCAAAAATCTCGTAGACATAGTCCTGCGTCTCGCTGGAGAAATAGATGTAGGGATGCTTCTCCGCAAAATCCTTGTCCAGCAGTTTCTTCAGCGGCGTGAACTTTTTCTCATCCTTTGCGGACTCCGGTGTGTCGGTCATGCTGTGCCCATAAATAACGATGTTAGGGGAGATCTGGTCGGCGTTGCCGGCAATGCGGCTTTCGTAGTCTGCGTACAGACAGCCATTGAAATCATATTTCCCTGTGGCGTCAGCCCGGTGATACTTCTCATTCCCGGTCTCGTCCTGAACAACCACCTCATTGATCGTCGTGTCGGGAAGGTAGAGCCAGCCCACCGCATCGGCGTTCTTTGACTTAAACTCCGCAATTTGAGTGGCAAAAGACTGGGGAGCGGAGTGGGGGACAAAGCCCTTGTCCGGCTCATCCGGGTCGTCTTCACCGGGGCTCTCCGACTGAGAGGGGGACATCCCCTCGGGCCAGGTCAAAGTTACATCGTCAGCCGGGTCCTTGCGGTTGCACCCTCCAAAAGCCGAGAGAATGATCACCACCGCCAGCAAGAGAGTCAGCGCCCTGCGGGCGATATACTGCGGTTTACCCGTCGAGCTCGTCATCGCCGACCACCTCCTCTCCATCCGGACCCACCACGCCGTCCGTCCGGAGCTCGACATCATATGTCGCTGCATTAAGGCACACCTTGATGAATGCCTCCGCCAGCACTTTGTCGAGTCTGCGCTTCACCGTCAGATCGCGGTAGACGGCATTCACGACGGACGCAATTACAAGATGCAGTTCCTCCGCATTCATGTGAATCAAACCAACCTCAACGGACTTTGCCACACCCGTCCGCCGGACAGACAGAACAACATCACGGCCTCCATCACACAGTTCGCCCAGGTCGACACCTTCGTACTCCTGGGAAAACTCCTCGTTCAGTGCATTGTAAAAGCCCGCCGGAAGAGAGTTTTTGCTCATCCTCTCCGGATGAAACTCAAACTCCTTTTTGTACGCATCCTGATAGTCACGATACGCACTCACGATTTCTCTGCCCAGTTTCACCACACTGCTTCTCGCCTCAGCGAGCGACTTTCCCATACCACGCATCTCCTCTCCCGTGCTACAGCAGTCTTTCAGCCTGCTGCATTGCCAGCCGATCACATCTCTCATTGTACCGATGTCCGTTGTGCCCCCGCACCCACTCATAAAACAGCTGACGCTGTTCCGTCAACTCCAGAAGCGTCTTCCAGAGGTCGGGGTTCAGTGCTTTCTTGCCATCACTCTTGTACCACCCGTTCCTCCGCCAGCTTTTAGCCCAGCCTTTCTGAAGCCCATTGATGACATACTGGGAGTCACTCACCAGCTTGACCTTAGCCCCTCTGGGGACCTTAGACAGGCCCTTGATAGCGGCGATCAGCTCCATGCGGTTGTTGGTAGTCCCCTTGGCACCCCCAGAAAGCTCAACCTCGCCGCCGCCTGGCACGGCCACCACGGCAGCCCATCCGCCGGGAGCGGTCTTGCTCCCGTTCCCAATGCAGGACCCGTCGGTGTACACCATGTAAAGCCCTGGTCTCGGGATGTCCGGCAGCTCCTCGCCGGGATCGTCGGCAAAATCACCGTACTGTGGGGCTTCCTTTTCCGGGGCATCAAAATCCCAGGCTCGGTCTGCCCCCAGCACCCCACCATTTGCCTTCTGCAACGATGAGATGACCTGCTGCTGGCAACGAATCGTGTTCTTCTGGGCCTCAACCACTCTCAGCAGGGGACGAAGAGCCAGGATTTCCTCCTCCAGTTTCCGATTGGCTGCCTCCAACTCGGCATTTTTAGCAAGAAGCTGGGCCTTGCTAGCGGATTTAGGTGCCACGATTTTCCTCCTATTCCTCCAAAGTTGTTATAGTTACCTCTGTCCGGGGGTGCTCCGGGTCGTAGCGAACCCGGCTCCCGTCTGTCCCCGCCACGATGCAGGGATGAAGACTGCTGTCGTCCTTTAGCACCCCGGCAGCGACAAGGATGTCGTGGAGGGCGCTGTGTAGATTGGTGACATCAACCTTTGCGTTCCTGTCCATGTAGAACAGCGCTTTGACATTTACCGGCGTCTGAATGTTCTTCCGCGCCTTCGCCGGGATGAACCACAGGCAATCTTTTTCATATTGAACATAGGAGTCAGACTGCCCGACATAGTGAGCCCCGGTGCGCCAGTTCTTCTTGATCACCTGGTGGTTCTTCTTCGTCCTCGGGGGAAGGGGAATGGTAAACTGGATGTCAACCGGCAAGCCGTCGGTCCCCGCGCTCGAACCGCTTCCGGAACCTGGGCACTTTGCTCGTGTAATACCGCCTCACCTCCTCCAGTGAAATAACGATACCCTCCCGCTGGGCCCGCCCGTAGGCGGCTCGGATGATCTCCTCGTACCGCCGCCTGGAGGGAGGACACCCCTCGGAATCTCCCGCTTGGCAGTAAGCATCAAACAGCCACCCCTGCATCCTAAGACGCTGATCTTTTCTCAGGTCCCCAAATTTCTTCCCCAATACCTTCCACCTCCACGAAGCCGTCCAATGTTGTCTGAACAGGAGCGAACACCTTCACCCCTTTGATCGACTTGAAACCAACCACATTGCCTTTTTCCTTGACAAGCCGGCCCTCAAACTCGACCTTATCAAAGCGGTGCGCTTTGCTCTTCCAGAACGCTGGGCCAATTACGGTTACTGCCTGAATCTCGCCGTCATACCCGTCGATGTGGACATCGACAAGGTCGAGGATAGGCATTTTAACCGACTTTCCCCCCTTGGGGGGCAGTTCGATAACCGACCGCCGAACGATACTGCCCTGCGCTGTCACCGTCCTCCCCCAGAGATGCTCAAGGTCCGGGGGAAACGCCGTTGACTTAACTTGCTCTTGCATCTGAATCACTCGCTCTAACCTCCGCCCAACAATTTTTGATGTCTTTTGTCGGCGTCACCGCAGAACAGCGAAACGCTTCATCGAACCACATCGAGGCCATATAGGTCTCGTGCAGTTTGTAAGGCATATAGGCCCATATAACTTTCCCGCTTTCCCGTTTCTTCGTCCGGGTGTATGCGGTCGTAATGCGGACAGTCATCCACCCGTTTGTCGGATGAATGTAAACTATCTCGCCCTCAACGAGCCTTTCACCGACCCCCTTGACGACACACCGAACCACTTCCCCGACCCGGAAGTTTTTGAAATTTGGAATCATTAGCACACTGATCTCCTCCCCTCCACACACACTTTCCTTGAAAAAGAGCGCACTTCAAAAAGCCGTCTAAAACAGCGTCCTCGAAATGTTAGCTCTGGAGCTCCAGACAGGGTTCGAACCCGCAACCTACTGATTACAAATCAGTGGCTCTACCAGTTGAGCTACTGGAGCGTTTTGAGCTCCCTTCTCATATGCCGACACGCAGCACCCCAAAAAAGATATTTTAGTGCGTCCGGTGGGAATCGAACCCACGCCGCCAGCTTTGTCAGCTGAGATGCTCGCCATTACACCACGGGCGCGAATGGTCGGAGTGGCAGGATTCGAACCTACGGCCACCTGCTCCCAAAGCAGGTGCGCTACCAACTGCGCTACACCCCGACAACAAGACGTGGAAAACAATTCGGTTTTGCACTTAATCGTGAAGTATTTTCCGTACTTTTATTATACCATATTTTAGCACCACGGGCAAGTGCAAAATTGTTTCTGAAATATGAAATATTGCTGTGAATCAGCTGCATATTGCACTCTACGAAAAAGTGCAAAACTATGTCTCTAAACAAAAAGGTCGTCGGCATTCCGCCGACGACCAAGATTGACCAATTCTTCAAGCCGCGCAAGCCCCTGACTTTAGCCATGGGGAGCGTCAGGCCAATCAACTAATGCAGAGCAATAGCTTCTTGCAGTTCCTTCGCGCCTTTCCTTCCTACTCCCGGAATCTTCAGGATCTCCTTTTCGTCCATCTTGGCGATATCCGCAACCGTAAACAGCCCCGCACGAACGAGGGCGCCATGGAGACGAAGCCCCAGATGCAGCTCGTTGATGCTTCCGGGCTCAGCTCCAGGCCCACTCTCTCTCAAGCCAGTCCCCGATAGTTCGCTGATCCGGCGACCATAAGTGAGCCGCTGAGACAGCGCCGGCGCCCGAAGTTTTCTCGTCGCCCTTTTCACTATCTGGCGGGCCCGCTCCACAGACACCCCAATCGCATCTCCGGTCTCCTTCAAAGTACAGCCGGTCTCGTATCTCATCCGAAGCACTAGCTGCTCCCTTGCCGGGAGGTATTCCAGGATCTTTTCAATCCGCTCCTCCAGGTGCTTTGGGCGCCGCCTGTACTGCTTTGCCTCAATGCCCAAAACAGCGCGGTACAGATTGTCAGGCCAGCTTTCAGCCAATTCCAAAACCCGGTCATCTACAATAAAGTAATCTCCCTCGTCCGTATATCGGTCGGGATAGTTCCCGTACCGGCGGACACAGCTATTGCAGTATGTGGGATACTGGGTATAAACGCAGCCTGCACACACCTCCCGATTGACCTTTTCCACGATTCCTCCTCCTAATACAAAAGCGAGCCGCTGAGACTGCGCCTCGCACAAAATTCTGGGAAAGCGGCTGTTTCCTCTTTCGCTGACTTAACGCGCTCGCCAGCTTGGCCTTACTGGACACTTAGCCGCGCATGGAAAGGCGGCACCGCTTGCGGAGTAGGGCTTTCACCAGTGCCGATTATCCCTTCCGACTTACACTCTCCGGCTCTATCGGTTTGGAGTCCGTCCGGCTGAATACGGATGGTGCGTCCACCAGCTTGATGTGGGGTGGTTGAGCAAAAGCTGTTTTCCACCCTGGCGGCGAATGTAGGATTTGAACCCACGGGCCGTTTTCGGCCTCCTGTTTTCAAGACAGGCACCATAACCCTCTCGGTCAATTCGCCATATTCTTGGCACTATCGTAGTACCCACGCCGCTCTCCTATTCTGCGCGCATTCCGGAAGGAGGCTGGTTGATCTTACCGTACTGGCGTCAGGGGTGGGATTCGAACCCACAGAATCCAGCTTATGGGGCTGGCTTGCGACCGGCGCTCCCTGCGATATAGGCGGCGGACCTCGCACTGAGGACTCGAGCCGAGACCGCCGCATTTTCAATTCAACACACACTCAAGGGGATATACACCCCAACATCAACCCCTGAGAGCAAACCGCCGGCGACGATTGAAGATCACACTAACCATAACGGGTATAAAACCATCCGCTTGGCACTTGCGGCATCCTCCTCTCTTTTCCTCCAGGAAGCCTGGGGCCACCGATGGGAGTACGGTGCAAGCCTCCAATTTTTGAGTTTAATCATAGAGCAGACAGTACAGGGCACCTGCGGCGTAACCGGTGTTTGGGTGCATCAGTCCATTTAAGCCGCTGCCGGAGGAGGCTCTTCACAAAAAGCGCCTGGTGCCTATTCAGTCTCCCAACTGACCTTTTGGCGGCATTGGAGCCTGCGCTGTCCGCAGAGCTGACGGTAGGACTCGAACCTACAACCAAAGATTTATGAGATCCCTGCTCCGCCCTTGAGCTACGCCAGTACAACGCGCCGCCCGGCAGGACTCGAACCTACAACGCACGATAGAGGCGATCAACTCTCTACCGTTGCTCTACCAGTTGAGCTACGGGCGGATATTAGGGGGATCCGGCACCACTACCGAGTGCCAAAACGGTTTCTCTGGCGATTGCGCCCTGGCGTTCTCCGGCGTCCCCTTGGTGCCACAGGTAGGACTCGAACCCACGCCCCTCGGCTTAAAAGGCCGATGCTCTGCCAACTGAACTACTGAAGCATACCGATTCCCCGTGCTTTTCCAGCCTGCCCGAAGGCGGCGGGGCTGGCATTGCAGGCTTTTACCTGGCGCCGCCCTGAAGGGAGCCTGCATGGCGCATTACGGTCAGCGCAAAGTGACTTTCGCCACCCGCTGGTCGGGCGCAGAGGATTCGAACCCCCAAAAGCTGGTTTTTGACACCAGCGCGTATGCCAATTTCGCCACCGCCCGATACTGAAAAACAAGATAGTGGGACTCGAACCCACGAAAGCTATACCGCTTGCCCTCCATCGCGTATCCTGTCTCATCTCTCACTTTCTAAGTTTATTGTACCATTTTTATACTTCACGGAAAAGCACAATTATGCAAATAAACTGTAAACATTTTGTGTCAAGAGCACAAAAGTCCCCGCCCACGCTATATTGCAACGGGCGGGGGAGGGGTAAGTTTCAACTACAGCTTACAGTTCCGGAAGATTGACATTCACCACGATTGCTTTTCGCCAGGGCAAAGCCTGGTACGCAGCAAGCAGTTCATCGTCCCACGGAAAATCAACGGTGGCCTTGGGGCCTACATCGTTAATGGCCGCCTCGATCTCGTCCCAATCCTCATCATCTCGAAAGAAAATCCGTTCCGACCCGGGTAAGAACTCTTTCACGCTTGCGCTGCCCCACGATCCGCACCACCGCTGGAGATTGCAATCAGCGACAATCTCGCTGTCTACCAACGGAATGATGGGAAGATTGGGGTTCGCCTCTATGAGAGCAAAGAGCTCCCTCAGATTTTCCTGCTGGCTCACGCTATGTCTCCTCTCCAAGAAAATGCTTTTCTTCGACTAACTCGAGGGTTCGAGCCAGCTCCACATTGAACGCAGACTTATGCTGTGTACCCTCGACAGACCCGGCGCGAGTCCTCACCCAGTCCTTGTCAACTGTCAGGATCCTCCCGCAATCGAATCGGGTAGGGAGGTTAAGCCCTACCCGCCTATCAGGCAATACCACCACCTGCCCGAAATTAGGCCGGCCCTCACCCAGGTTCGTCGACCCGGGGATTGCCAAAAAGGTGGGGGCCTTCGCCATAGACCGGTTATTTGAAATCACCACCGCTGGGTGCATCCCTGCGATGACGCGGGACCCTGTTTGCGGAAAATCCACCCACAGAACATCCCACTTTTTCCAATAACTCTGTTTCTCTTTCATCGACTCACCTGTGGGCCCCAAACTGTATTTGTCCAGGGCCCCACATCTTCACTCCTTTCTCTTATGCGACTTCCGCCGCCCGGGCTTTCCTTGCGGCATTGGTAGGCTTTTTGAAGCTCAGCGACGATTTCGATGTCTTCTCGGAAACGCACCGTTCATACGCCTCTGGATACATCTCTTTCAGGGCATCCATGTCCGTACTGCGAGAGTTCCGGCTGGACAGAACCGCCCGAACCCCGCTGGGGAGAATGCCGGAATCGTGTCCGCCCAAAGCCGTAACCATCTCAACCTCCAGCCCAGCAACTTCTTCTTCGATTGCCTTAATCTGGGCCTTCAGATTTTTGATGGCAGCGTCGCGCACAAGGATCTCCTCGTACACAGCCTGCTCAGGCTGGCCCAGAACAACATCCCTCGTGTTCTCATCAACAACAGGAGGCTCCTGTCCCAGGCTTTCTGCCAGTTCAGCGAGCTCCAGGCGGCAAGAGATGCACAGCTCTTTGAGCTTCTTCCCGGTGCCGTTAAAAACGGGGAGCTTTCTGGGTACAACATGGTTGAGCCAGAAATCCCGCTCCAGCGCCAACATTTCTGCTTCGACCTGGGGATCCCATTCCACCTTCCGGAAGATGACCTCATCCTCCGTGTTCCCATACAGTGCAGAGTAATACACTAAACGGATAGGGGGGAGGTCCGCCTTCATCAGAATGGCATTGATAACGGCGAGATACTGCCGCCCCTGCCACTCATAATAAACGGGGACGCCGCTCTCCCAGGCGCTCCTCGCGAAAGGGTTGCTGGTCTTGCACTCAAGGATAACCAGCTCCCCGCTGGGCAAGATAGCCAGCCGGTCAAGGTTCGCCCGGACGAAATCCAGCTCAGGATGCCTGTACATGCCCGTCTCATTGATAATCCGGACGCCGAACTTCCGGGCAAACAATTCAGCCACGAGAGGCTCATTGTAATGCCCGTACTTGAGGCGGAACCAGTTGTCAGACAGATCCGACTTCACAATGCCGGTTTTGTCCATGAACAGGCTCCAGTTGGTGTTGAACGGCGAATCGCCCGTGAGAGCCGCAATATCCGACCCCCCTAGACCTCCGCGCCGAACCTCTTCCCAGTCAGCAGTGCTCATCTTGGCGCTGTCCGCATAGGAAGACGACGCCAATAGCTTGATCTGATTCCTTGTAACCGCTGGAATCTCCGACCTGTGGCTGAAATCATACTCAAAAACCATTCCCTGTACCTCCTTCGAATAAAAAACAGCAGCCCGCAAAGACACAGGTTGCCCCGCACTTTTCCGTGCGTGGACGCACTGTCCCCTACGGACTGTCTGAACATCTATCCGCCAAAGCTATTGGCGGACAAATCCTTACGACATTTAGTGTAATTGAAGTTAAGGGTTTGTCAATAGCGGGGGAGAGACCCGACAGCTTCAGCTGCGGAATGCTTTTGTGCTTTTCAGTAGAGTGCAATTCAACAAAAATTATTTACAAAATACCACTTGACAATAGGAACTTTTTGCTCTATCATTTATGCAAACAAGTCGTCGCAAAAACGACGGATAGGAGAAGAAAGAACATATGTTAAACGTAGATGAACCAAAAAACACCAAAATTTCAAGTGCCCAAGAAGGCCCCACCGAAGGCTCCGAGCAAAAAAAAGACCTGATGCAAGAGGGTGAAAGCGAACAGGAAGAACTCAGGCTCGGGCTCAGACCGAACCCAGTCCATGTATCTGAACGGGCAAAAAAGTCAAGGAGGAATTGTCCTGACATAGAGGTTCTTTACAGAATCATGGAGTTAAACAAGATGTCCACGGAGGACCTTTATCTGTTGATTGCCCATTATTACAAACACATTGAAAACGACCCGGATGTCGGCCCTAATGAAATCTCCAACTATGCGCTTAAACAAGCTCTCGTCAAAAGAGTGGGGGTTCCCGCCGCCTCCTTCATGAAGATCCTCGGGCTCCTCGGCTATCGCGTTGCGATAATCCCCGTAGGCGCAAAAGCAACCATAACTATGCCTGATCAGCAAGATGTCAAGATCGAACCCTGCATTGAAGACGACACCTGTGCGTTGGTGGCCTATGCTCCCGAAAACACCACTACATTCACCGGAGGTGGAGCGATGAGGCTTGGGCTAAAACAAATATTGCGCGACAGCGAATCATTTCCCCTTCCCAAACAGATATACATCCGCCAGCGCAGCACAAGGTCAAAAAAAAACAATAAACAAGCAGCAGGAGAAACCGAAGCAACAGAACCCACTTGAAATCAGCAGAAAAAGCACCCGGTCGGGACCTTTCCCCGCCGGGTGTTTTTTCTATTTGGTGGCGTTCCTCTTGGATCTCGCGCCCCCGCTTGCCTTCTTGGGAGGCATCCCCTCGAAGGAAAGCTCCAACTGGGCATAACCCTCCTCACTTACCTTACCGTCAAAAGCAACATAAGCATCAAAGGTCTTCTTTGTCTTTTGAGACACCAGCCCCCGGACAAGAACCCGTTTCCCGCTCACAAGATCCGAAATCTGCTTCGCAGTCAGCTCCTTGGAGAAAAAGGTCTTCCAAAAGCGGAATTTACAGGGAGTAGGCTCATCCTTATAACCGGTGCAGTAGCCGCCGTTCTTGCCCAGCTTTACAGGCTTCCCACAGAGGGGGCATACCCCAAGCACCTCGCCAGCGCCTCCCTTGCCGCCCGCAGGGGCTGCCAGTGCGCTTCCCTTGTAATCGCTGTGGAGGAGGTCGTTAATGCTGGAAATCACGGAAGAGTGAAGCTCCTTTGAGGTGGCCTTGCCAACCTTGATGTCCTCGCAGATCGCCCACCACTCAGCAGTAAGGTCGGCAGTTTTCACTTCATCCGGAAGGATTTGATAAAACTCCCTGCCCAATTTGGTTGAGAACACCTTTCCGCTCTTCACCTCCAGGAAGCCCCGCTGAATGAGTTTTTTTACGATGGAGTCTCGTGTCGCCGGAGTGCCGATGCTGCCGTTTTCGCCCTCCTTCCCATCATCCTTGGCAAGAAGGAGCTTTTTGATTCTGGGGTCGGTAACATACTTCGAGATGCGGGTCATGTCCTCGCCCAGAGAGGCCAGATTGTACCTCGGAGGCGGCTTCGTCTCCTTCTCCTTGACAGACACTTCCTCGATCTTCCGCCCTTTGTACGCACCCTCCGGGACACCGCAAAGCTCGGGGTCTTCGCCTTCCGCGTTGTCCTTGACAGGGAGCACAGCCCGGTAGCCTTTGTCCACGACCTTCGTGGCGGATGCCACTGCCATAATCCCGTCAGGCAGCACTGCGGTCGCCTTGGTGATCTCCTTTCTCGCCGGAGGCATAAACTGGGCAAGATACTGGGCCGCAATAAGCCGGTAAACATTCCGTTCCGCTTCTGTCAGCTTCGAAATGTCCGCCTTGGTCGCTGTGGGGATGATGCCGGTGTGAGCAGACTCCCCAACCTTCTCCGTATTAAAGGCTGCGCTCTTGCGCTTGGGGTCAATGCCGGGGATGTTCGCCCCCAGGTTCGCCAGAGTAGCTGCGATCACCTTTGGAGCCTCTGCGAACTGCTCATCGTTTAGGTACTGACAGGTGGAACGGTTGTAGGTAATGAGATGATATTTCTCACGCAGGGTCTGCGTGAGCGAAAGAGTCTGATCTGGGTTGTAATGGAATCTCTGGAAGACAGCGGTTTGGAGTTTTGTGAGGTTGAAGGGCAGGGGAGGGAACTCGTCCCGTATTTGCTTCGTCACAGTGATGTCCGCGAGTTTCCCTTTGAGCCCCGCAAGGATGCGCTGCATCGCAACGTGGTCCGTGACCTGCCCATTGTCATTGAGCAGCTCATGCCCCTTGGGGAGCTTCACGCAGAGGGTACTGCTGAACTCCGGGACGATGTGAGTATGGATATACCCGTCATAGAACAGGACTTTCTGATGCCCGTCGATTAAAGCATCCCGGGCCACCACGAGCCCAAGGGTAGGGGACTGCACCCGCCCCACCGAGAGGGTCACGGAGTTTTTGATGGTGAAGTACCGGGAGTAGTTGATGCCTACAACAAAGTCGGCGATCTGCCGGGCACGGGCCGCCTCACCAAGGGGGCGCATCGTCTGATTGTCCACCATATTACGGTACGCTTTCTGGATGACTGCCGGCGTCAGGTCGTTTGTGGAAAGCCGCATGACCTTTCCCTTGTATTTGAAATAGTCCAGGATCTCATCAATGAGAAGCTGCCCCTCGTCATCCGGGTCTCCGGCATGGATAACCATATCAGCCTTCTTCAGAAAGCCCCCGATGAGTTTGATTTGGTCCTTCTTGCCTTCGTCCGGCTTAATCCCCCAGTTCTCAAAGTAGATGGGCAGGGTCGCCAGATCCCACTTCTTCAGTGCGGGGTCATAATCATCCGGTGCCTTGAGCCGGAACAGATGACCAAAGGCCCAGGTAACGATCATATTGTCCCCCTCAATGTACCCCTGCCTGAGCTTCCGGTGCGGCATGATAGCCGCAGCGATAGCTTTGCCAAGGTCGGGTTTCTCGGCAATTACAAGTGTCATGTCTTCCTCCTTAAAACAGACTGGTCTGTGTATCCCGCTGGGACGAGACCTTGCGGTTGGTGATGATATCCCCCAGTTCCACCTTGCTGCAAAGCAGGGGAGAGGAGGGGTCGTACTGGGCAATTTGGAGCTCCACCTGCGCCGGGTCATAGGTCGCATAGCAGTACCGGCAGCCGTTGTGGCAGGTATTGTAAAGGCCGATGTCAACGCTCTCAAAGCAGCCGCACTCCGGCCGCTGGTTTTTGTCCTTAGAGACGGTAAGGCGGCAGCCAATGATCTCCTCAATAAGGGGCTTATCGATGCAGTGTCCGTGGCGGATACCCACCGTCTCCAGGTTTATCTTTTCGGCGCAGGTCTCCACGATGAATCCGTGCCGCTGTGCCAGACCCGCCAGTTTTCCGGCGAACTCCAGCAGTTCCTCATCGCTGGGCGGAGGCAGAAGTTCCAGACTGGTGGTGCCCCGGCGGGTCTTGGTGTAAAGATCCACGAAGCTGATGACCACCCGCTCCCCGCACCCTTCCAGCCGTTTAGCGATTTCCTCAAATGCCCGGAGATGGTAATCTGGAGAATACCGCCGGCTGAAGAGGATCGGGTCGTACCGCCAGACCACCCGCTTGGGCCCCAGCTTTCGGGACAACTCCTGAAATAGAGGAATCAGCACCGCTTTTTTATCCGGCAGATTAGATTCCACATCCTTTCCGTAACCGGTAAGGGAATATTGGAAGTAGTAAGGGTATCCATCCAGTTCGTCCAGCCTTTTTGCCAATGGACCCGGATTCTTGGTCCAGAACACGATGCAGTCTACAACCTCGGGGGAAAGAGAGATCTGGCTGATTTGATGCGGATTCATGGGATTGCGGACACAGGCAAATCCCTCTTTTATCCGCCGGAGAAACCAGTCGCTCCAATAGGAGGGAATGTCAGTCCTGCGGCTGACGCTCAAAATCATGATGTTCCTCCTTATCTGAATGTTCGCTGGATTCTGCTGTCCGTCACGAACAATTCCAATCCGCCGTCGCGAACTTTCTCCAGGGCATAAGTCCTCCCCCCGCTGGAGACAAAGCAAAAACCATCCGAATCCATACGCTTGACCGTTCCTTCTGCGACAAGCTCCCCGCCGGGGTGCCGCAGCTCACCCCGGTCGCCCTCAAAAATCCTGTTCCCAGCTGAATCAAATGCCTTGGTCCATCTAACAACCGTATCCGAATCCACCAGCCAGGCAACATCACCAGCCACGATCTGGCAGGTGTTTCCGTTTCGGACAAGATTGCCGTACACCCACAATCCCAGATGGGACACCAAACCGCAATACAAAGCCCCTTCCAAATCATACACCCCCTTCCACATCGAAATCAAGCTCGTTCTCCGGGTCCAGTTCCTCGGTGTCAGGCTGACGGAACTAGGAGATTTCCGTATGCCCACAGACTGGGCAGCGCAGTGCCTCGACCGTAACATTGCGGTACTTCTCCACGACCTCATAGGCGCAGGGATCCAGCTCGTGGACCCCGTCCGGGCAAATCGTTAACCCGAGCGGGAATTGGCATTTCTCAGCCATGTTGCTTTCCCTCCTTTCCCTTACGAGGGGCCGACGGCTCCGGGACATAATAGTCACGGATGTTTCCTTTGCGGATGCAGGTGTCGCAGGTGCCTTCATTGTCAAAGCCTGTTGCAAACCGGCAGTCTTTTAGGCACTCCAGAGCAGTCCTGGTAATGTCCACGGGTGGGCCGTTCCGGTTCTTTAGGGCTAAAAACGCCTCGGCGTCTTCCTTCCTCGAGAAGCTCGCCACCGGCTCGGGGACGGCAAGGGCGCCCATCGTGTACATCCGGCTCCACTGCTCATCAGCAAGGAAATACTTGCCGTGGCTTTCTCTGACATGAAATCGCATTTAATTTCACCTCTCAATCTTCACAACAAGCGAACATCAAAGGAACAACCCATACTATCGCCCAACCAAAGATGTCCCAAAAGACCTCGCAAATTCAACCATGATGTTCAACCTGCCTTTTAACCCTGCCCCTTTAAGGACAACCGCTTAATGGCCTCCGAAGCCAGCGGACTCCGCTCGCACTCCTGGGGCTCGAAGGTGATCTGCCGACACAGGGGGCTACCCCTCATCTTCTCAGAGGCGTAACTGAGCCCGTTATTGCCCCTATCCAGATTGGGAGTATCCACCTGGTCCGGGTCGCCGGTGAGGACGATCTTACTGCCCACCCCGGCCCGGCTGATGATACCAAAAGCCTGGAGGGGAGTCATGTTCTGCGCCTCGTCAATGATGATCCAGGTATTGCTGATGGACCTCCCCCGCATATAGGCCAAAGCCTGGGCCACGATCAGCCCGCTGTCAAAAAGGTATTGGGCGTAGCTGTTCTTCCCGCCGTTCTTATCGGCCTTCATCCGGGTAAGCTGTTCCAGGTTGTCCCAGATGGGGCGAATGAGGGGACCGATCTTATCCTCCTCAGTCCCTTTAAGAAACCCAATGTCCTCGTCGAACTTAATGTTGGGGCGGGCGACCAGGATGCGGTCGTAACGCTTTTCCTCTTTTGCGCTGTCTCCAACAACCTGCTCCAGCCCGCAAGCGAGGGCAAGGAAGGTTTTGGCGGTGCCGGCGGGGCCTTTGAGGATGACGAGAGGAACCTCCTCCGCCGGAGCCATCAGGGCGTCCACTGCAAACACCTGACCTGCGTTCCGGGGAGTAACGCCGTATGGGCGGAAGGGCATACCCGGATCGAAATAGCCATGCTCTTCTCGCAGACCGTATCTTAAAGGATGAACTTTTCCCCCACCGAACACCCCATGCCCGTCCACGAGCCCGTCCCAGACATCAATATACTGCCCCTCAGTTAGAGCTTCCTTTTCCAACGGAGACGGAATCACTGACTCTCCGCGAAGGAGCTTATCACAGGTGCCGCAGTCGAAGGAGAGCTTAATTCGCCCAGGATAATCGGACTTGGACTGATCTGTCTTGTATCCCTCGGCCTGGTATCCAGCCAGCGTTGCAGCGATACGAGCAGCAGGGTTGCAGCTTACAAAAACCAACCGGGATCTGCTCTCGACATCCAGGTCATACTGAATGTAATCCAACTGAACCTTGATGTTTTCCTCGCTATCATCAACATTGCAGCCCGTCACCACCCGAAGAGTGCCTCCACTGGGCAAGGGAACACTCTTTTTAAGGTCGCCTTTAGTCCGCAGGTCGTCCAACAGCCGGAGGGCGCTCTGAGCATTCCTCGCAGCCTCCCCACGAGACTCTGCCGCCCGCTCCACCTTTAGCAGAGCACCGGCAGGAATAATCACATGATGCTCATCAAAAGTAAGAAGACTGTACGGAGACGACAAGATGACACTGGCGTCTACTACATAATTCTTTCGCATGGATATTACCCCCAAAATCAAAGATATTTGCTTCCCACATCCTGAACAAGGCCGAGAAGCTGGAAGGCACGGGAAACGAGCGACTCCACCGCCGGACCAAGCCCGGTCCAAGCAGCGACAAACCAGATGACAAAACTGAGAACCAGGCCCCAAAGGGCCCACTTTATGATTTTTTTAATGAGCCAGCGCCACTTCTTCCAGAGATAGCCAACAGCAATCCACTCCTCCACAGGACCACCCCCCTCTACGAAAGCGGCTTCCCGCACTGAGCGCACCGATGCTGCTTTTCCGCACAAGCCCGGCACAGCTTGTGCGCCGGGCGGTGCTCACTTGCGATGAGTCCACCGCATTCCCGGCAATAGGATGTGGTGATAGTCTGCATGAAGACGGTTTTCTGGCAGGTTCCGCACAGGCAATACGATGAATCCTTATCGCGAACGACTTCCATCAACCCTCCTCCTCTCCAACCAGGCCAACGCCCGCAAGAACCCCCCCCAACACTGTCCGAATCTCCTGAACAGAGCGGACGCCCAGATTCCGGATGCTCAGAATTTCCAGATCCTCGCAATCCGCAAGTTGCCCTATCCGGCTGATTCCGGCCCGGCGGAGCCCATTATACGAACGAGTGGACAGGCATAAGGTGTCAATGGGCAACTCCCTCCAATTCTCAGGAAGCGAACCCTCCTGGACAACCAGGGGGTCCTTGAGAGATACATTGCCGGATATTGCGACGACAATTTTGAAGAGCCTGTCGAGCTTTCGGGAAACCTCACCGAGTTCCGCCTCGTATGCCTCCCGGTGGCCTTCCGCCTTCGCCTCACGGAGCATCCCTGCAATGCCGGTCTCAAGGAACAATCTGCGCCGGGGGTTGCGAAGTTTTCGCTCTGCATCAACGATAATCTGTCGCGCCCGTTCTCTTGAGATGGAAAAAGCGTCTCCAATTTGCTCCAGCGACTTTCCTCCCTTGTACCGCATCCGAAGGACCTCCCCCGTCCGCTCTCCAAGGGTCGAAAACAGATAGTCCAATACCGCCTCCACATCCTCCGAGAATTTCACGGCGGAAGCGTCCAGCCCAAATTCGCTACTGTATATATGGGCCAACAAGTTTTTGGGATACTCGTCGGCTCTCGGTGGGCTTGTTTTACCCATGAAAAATCAACTCCTCTTCTCGCTTCCCATTACGCACTGGCCCAAGACCAGCCGCTACCTTTTGCTGCTGAAAACTGGATGTTGCCATCGCCGCTGGAATAAGCGACAATGTTGCCATTTTTGTCGGACCGATAGACTACAGTCCCATTAACTTTCGAGTGATCAGACAATCTGGACATGACCTCCTTGTGAGGATGCCCATACTTATTTCCGTCCCCACAGGGAATGACGCAATACTTAGGCATGACCGTCCAGAGCCACCGGTAGCCGGTGGAGGTGCTGGACCCATGATGACCAACCTTCAGAACATCCGCCTCCGGGACAATGCCGGCGTCCAGCATCACATCCTCTGCCTGGATTTCCGCATCCCCGGTAAAGAGGAAAGAATCCTCCCCATTTTCAAGGTATAAAACGATAGAATTGTTATTTAGGTCGTCCCACTCCCGGTCGGGGGAGAGGACCGTGAACTTGGCTCCGCCAACATAAAAGTTGTCGCCGGTGTCCGGAGTGATGAGTGTAGTCTTGTTGTCCCGGATTGCCGTCAATACATTCTGGTAAGTCTTGGTGGTGTGCTCCTTGGCAGGGAGCAGTGCGACCTCAACAGCCAGTTCGTTAATCACATTGTCCAGACCGCCGATGTGGTCTGAGTGGGGATGTGTTCCGACCGCATACTTCAACTTCGTGATGCCCTGGTCTTTGAGGTAATTGACCACCAAGTCCCCGCAGTCGTTCTCTCCGGCGTCAATGAGAGCAGCCTCGCCATCGCACTTGATAAGGATGGAGTCGGCGTTGCCAACATCAATGAAGTGAACCTCGAGATTCCCGTCGAAATCGACAGGATTAAAAGAATCCGGGACCTCACCGGGAGCAATGGGATGCGACACAGAGGGGAGTCCGCCCTCAAAATCCGGGGCAGCACCTTGCACCGCGTCAACGATTTCGCCAACGAAATCCGCTGCCTGTTGGGGCCAGCCCATGTAAAGAGAGGACAGGCAGACCAGAACGATAACAACCACCTTTAATTTCTTTTGGGTTTTCCGACTCACTTTCTACCTCCAACTTCAGAAATCCAGCTTTTCGCCGCACTGCTCGCACCGGTTCTCTCGCTGGGCGCACTCGTGGCAAATCTTGTAGGGTGGACGATGTCGGCTAATCACTGGAGCCCCGCAGATTTCGCAAAAAGTGAAATCCTCCTGGTCAAGGTACTTTGCATTCTTGCAGTATTCACACAGCAACCTCTCGGGGATCGTTACGGCCCCCTTTTTCGTTGCTTTCCGCACCGTACTCACAGCAGGTCATCCTCCTCCCCCAAAAAACTCTCCATGTCCAGCTCCGGCGCCTCGGGCGGAGACGGTTCGGGCCTCGGCAGGGTTGCCACATAGGCTCCATAGTGCGTCCCATAGCCCTTCTCCATGGCCTCCCGGACCATCCGGTGCAGTTCCTGCCGGTTCCGGCTCATCGGCTTCGGACTGGGCGGCTGCCTGCGACGGCGGCGCCTCTTGACTTCCGCAAAAGGTCCAACGGCAGCTCTTTCGGTGGTAGTTCTAACTTGCATAGTTAAATCAGCCTCCCATTCACACGGCGCCCTGCCCACATTTTGGCGGGGCTTTCCCATACTCCGGGACACTGCCCGGGATGACCTTACACTTACAATTATACCTTTGTTTAACTTTTCGGAAAAGTAAAATGCAGTAAATAAATTGTAAATTTTTATATATCAAGCAAAGGGTTATTGCGCTACAAAATACGGCTTATTGCACTCCACGGAAAACAGAAAAAGGCTCCCCGCCGAAGCAGGGAGCCATAAATGGGGATTTCAAGCCGTTTTTTTGCTACTTTGTCGCCTTCTTGGGGCTCAACTTGAATCCAGAAAAGTCCTTGCCAGTCAGCTGACTGAAATAGGCAACCAAGCTGTTAAAGTCTGTGGTTACAGGCTTCGTCTGGCAATCCTGCTCCACAATCGCAAAGGCGATTGCGATGAGTTGGGCCCGGGCCGAGTCTTCGCCGATGCTCACGCAGCCGTTTTCGTCGACAGCCGACGCCCTCGCCTGAGCGATTCGGCACATGACATCACCCTCACGGAGGTGGGGGATACCATACGCCTGCTCCCAAAGGTCCAAGAATCTGGTGCAGGCAGAGAGCATACCGAAGTAATCATCGTCGCTCATCGCCACGCTGACTTCGCTGTCCGCTTCCCAGGATCCCCGCTGCGCCATGATGGACCCATTGTCCCGCTCCACAGGAACGGCGGTTCCGCTGGCGAACTTCACAAACCAAGGGGAACGATAGGGCTCGCCCTTGGAGTCCTTCTCGATTCGCTGAATCGTTAGGCGGTTCATCGGGCAACGCCCGTCCTGGCCCTTCTTGAAGGCGTGAAGCCGGTCGGCGGACCACTCAAAAGAGGGCTTGTTCAGGCGGTTTAACCGGAAGAACAGGAGCCGAACTTCCTTGGGAGACAGATTAAAGGATGCCTGCTTGTTGTCGCCCTTCCCGGCAATGTCGATGGCGGTGAAGCGGAGAGTAGACGGAAACTCTCTCCCGTCCTTTCCGCTCTTGCCCTTCTTGCCGCCAGGATTGTGGATGCGGGAAAACACATCCCACACCGCAAGCTGGAGACAATTCCGAACCGCCAGAGTTTTCTTACTGGTCTGGTAGACATAGACTTCCTGGGCACCAGAGATGTTTGCTACGGACATAAAAATTTTCCTCCTTTTTCGAATAAAGCAGCCACCAAAAAGAGGCGGTGCATCCTCCGCATTACTGCGTTTGGACGCACTGCCCCAGATGGTAGCTGTCACAACATCTACTCTCGATAAGTGAGAATAGATACCTACAGTCCTAATTGTAATTAAATTTAGCTACCTGTCAACTCTGCGGGCCGGGCCAGATCCCTTTCACATCCCGCAGGAAGCGCTCCGTCCAGTCCGCCATGTCCTCGTTGGACATAGGGAACAGGGAAGACTCCTTTCCGCCCACAGCCTGCACCACGAAGTAGTGCCCGCCCTTGGGCTTGTTTAAGGGTGAAGCTGCTGTATCGACTGTGTTTCTTGAATCCCGGCGGGGATTTTCGCCCCCTGCGTTTCTGCTTGTGGTGTTCAAAAAACGCTTTGTAGGAGCGATCTACTCGTTCTACAACATCCTGTATGGCCTGAGACCCTAACTCGTTCCAGAAAGCATATTTCCTGCGCCTTTTCAGTTTGGTAATATGCTTCTTCAGCCGATTGGCAGATAGGCCCTTCCCGTACATTCTGTAGTAGCGCCGGTGCATCGCAATGCAGTAGTTCCACACGGAGGCTGCGACATTCACAGCCCCGTCCAAGTGCTTATTCTTTTTGCTGGAATACAGCTTAAATTTAAGCGTTTTTATCGTTTTCATGTCGCAACCTCCTTCCTTTGTTTCATTATACAGAGGAAAGGAAACAGCTTCAATCATGTGCAATGAACATTGTCTTAACATTTTCCTTTATTATATATGCTTTTTATCGTTTTTGCAAGACTAGCCTGCCAGAGTTAGGCAGAACCCTCCAGCTTCGTAGAAGGGTCGAACTTCTGCCCATCGGCAAATCCCCGGCCTTCCATCATGCGCTTCTCCCTCGAGGAAAAATCTGCTTTCACGGGCGTGGGGCGCTTCATTTCCAACATTGCCTCATCAACCTCCGGGGGCGTCACTAGTACAAGCCCCCACTCCTGGTGTTCCTGGCCCTGCTTAACGAAAGCGCTTTTGACTCCACGGCAGAACCCGAAGCCGTAGGCGTTTTTCAATTCCCGAGCCTTCTTGCCAGAAGCGGCAAAGTGCTGGGTAAGCGCCTGGGAAGCCTGCTGCTGAACGCAATCCACCGCGTAGCGGTAAATCTTTTCAACGACAGCGACATCCTCCTCGAACCCAACAAAACCCATGATATAGGTTTTCTTGCCAGCTCCTCGGGAAGAATAGGCCCGACAGCAATAGTTCTCCGCAATGATCGCGGAGAGCGTGAGCATCCAAGAGTCGGTCATTTGGGTGCAGGTAAGCCCCGTGAGCTTCCTAACCACCTTGGAGCCTTTCTTTTTCTCCAAATCTTCAGGCTGTAGCTTGTACTTTGCCATCAGCTCCCGCGCCTTGAGGAGAGCAGCACGAGCCTCGTTCTCGTTGGGGCTCTCAGCAAGCGCTAAAATCTTGGAAATCCTGTCTTTGATGTCCATCCTATTTTCCTCCTTCTCAATAAAAAAAGGGGGAGCGCAGCTCTTCCGAGGTCTGCGCTCCTCCTGCATTCTTAACTCACGCCGCCTGAAGCAAACTCGCCAAGCGCTCCTCCTCAGTAGGCCCGCGATAGATATCGTCGAGCTCCACTCCGGAAAGTTCCAACTCAACCAAGTATGCTTCCTCCGCCGCTTCCTCGTCACTGTAACCGCAAATCTCGGTTAAAATCTCGTAAAGCGACGGCACATATCCACTAATCAAGGCGCATCACCCTCTTTTGTAATTTCGACGCAGGAACTGACTTCCTCCAATTCGTTGCCGTAGACATCAAATTCGGAGTTGTCATCAAAGCGAACCTCATACAATCCGCCCTTATCCATAATGGCATCAAAGTCTACGTCCATTCCTATATAGTCCTTTGCTTCACATTTCCTCATCACAATGCACTTCCGCCCGTTGTAGCGAGGGAGATCTGTGAGTTCATCGGACTCGTCCTCGGCTCCGTCCGTAAATCGGAGGAAGAAGATGTATTCTTCGCCCACAAGAATTTTACGCTCAATCTTACACACAGCCTTTCTCCTTTCAAAGTGGGGGAGAGGAGTCGCCTCCCCTCCCCACGCAGTTTTCTCCCAAGAATCTTAGGCAGCGACAGCCGTATGAAGGAGGTCGGCGGCGTAGGTCTCGATATCCATGCGGGTATCAAGGTCAAACCGCGCCTCCTGGGCGAACTCCGTCAACGCATTGACAAAACCCCACACAGTGATGACACCGCCGTTCCCTGCGTACCGGTCGCCGGCGAGTCGGACAATCTGCGCCTCCTCCTTCTCTGTCAGCTTAACACTGGCCTTGAAGGAATCCAACTCCTTCTTGAGATCGGCAGGATCCAACTCCTTCCGCCGGGCCTTCTCGATCAGTTCTGCGGCATTGGCGCAGAAGGTGGGGAAGGAAGCCAGGGCGTCCTCCAAGGACTCCCGGAAGTCATCGGCCCCATACAGGCCCAGGTGACGCTTGTGCAGCACCTTTCCGGTCATCTTCTCCATCACCAGGCCGTTCTTACAGACCTGCTTATAAAGAAAGAACTTAACCTGAAGGCTGCCGTTGCCGACATCCCCGCTCGTGATGAGCAGACCAGGATACAGGTCCTCGCCATCCACATTCAGCGGCTCAGGGGAGGTGAGGCGGATATGCGCCCCCTCCTCATTGATGTGATAACCAACGACATTGAAGTCATCGCTCATCGCATCCTTCACGGTAGCCAGAACCTGGTCGGAGTCAAAGACAGCGTAAGAGGCGCTGACGATCCCGCGAATCCGGATGGGCCCGCCGACCTCCGGCTGGTAAAGCCGAATCCGGGTTGCAGCATCGTAATGCCGCATGAAAGTGTCTACCGTGTTCGGATACACCTCCCGAATCTCCGGAATATCAGCCTCAAGGCACTTGGCCATGAACGCATGGGGGACACCCAGCCGCACAGAGCAAAGCTGATAAAAGGACCACTGGGTGAGCCTTGCACTTACAGGAACGGACAGCGTCATCTCACCATTCCCGCCCATAGGGGCAAGGAAATTCAGCGTGCCATAATCGCCCTCAAGGGAGATGCTGGCACTGGTCAGACCGGGATTGAGAGCCCCGGTCTCCTTCTTGTTCCCTCGACGGCCGGTAAAGGCCCCGGGGAGGATGATGTCCTTGCAGCACCCCTGAATATCAAGGGCCTGAGCAATCAAGTCATCCATCCGAACTGCACTGCGCTGATAAAGTTTTGCCATCATAACAAAATTCTCCTTCCTTCTAACTACTTTCAAATAAATTTCACTTCCCCCACGATTGCAGGGGCGACTTTCTTTATATAATCAGGCTGGGCCTGTTGCTTCGGGGAAATCTATTCCACGCAAAAAGGGAGCAGCGCATCACAACCGCATTACTGCGTTTAGACGCACTGCCCCCGATTTGGTGGCTGTCTTAACATCTGCTTCCGTCTCTGCGAGAGGGAAATAGATACTTACACTCCTTATTGTAATTAGAGTTAAGCATCTGTCAAGAGGCTGGAAAAAGAAAAGGCACCCCCACAAAAATCGTGGAGGCGCCATTTTTCAAGTAGGTAAGGCAAGGATTCCCCCTCATTCATGTGGGGGGTAGTTGATGCCCCGGCTTTCTGCTGAATCTGCTGTGGGGTTGCTGGCCGATTTGGCCAACAGCACAGCAGAGGCTGAAAAACTCCCGTTCTACACAAGAATAAGCATCGCCCATTTCCAAAGCAATTTCTTCTATACGGCTCCTTTCGTCAAATGGCACAATGACAAGGAGCTCATGTCCATCAGGATCGGTATCCTCGCCAACGAGGATATCGACATTTGGCAGCCGAGCCTCCAACTCCTGCCCGTATTTCTGGATTGCCTGGAAGAGAAGACCTCCCATCGCCCGGGCACAGAAATTGCGTTCTTTAATGGTCATGATGTCGGCAAGCCAACTGTAATCAAACAGCAGTTCAAGAGCCATGGCCGCTTTGCCGTCATAGCTTACCACACGCCGATACGGATCATCCTCCCACTGCCATCCTTCATAGAGGATTTTCTGCTTGGGAGGGAGTTCCTCCGGGTCGTCCGAACTAAAACGCTCAGTGCCGGGAACATTGATTTCCCCCAGCAAATTGCACCAGTAGTAAAGCAATTCCTTCGCATAGATTTCCTTTAAGTTTTTCATCAAACTTCACGCTGCGGAAACCCCTGGCTTTAGCCATGGGGAGGAGCAGCGTTCCTCCTTTCCAAAATACAACTGCCTGCTATTTCGAGCAGTTTCAGTTTTTTATAACTGGCGCTATTGCTTACAACAGCACCATCGAACAATTTAAGGGCAAAGTACCCAGTAGCTCGCCTTCCTGTAATGAAGCACTCTTCCCCGGAGAACAAGACCTTGTCCCAGAGCCGAAAGCCTTTCACTAAGTACGGCGCCTGATTCCGCTTTCTCACTCCACCCTTAATAGCGTTTGACTTATGCAGCTGGCGATTATGCCGCCGCAAGGCTTTACTCCTGTACACCACATCGTCCGGAACCGCCAGCGGGACGCCGCTGATACAGCGGGCATCGTTAGCGTGGCTCTTCTCAATGCGATGCGTCTCCCGCAGGTACTTAGTGATGTATCCGTGTGTCTCGGCAACGGGGATGCTCAACTCGCTCTGAAGCCTGGCAATCAGCGTTTTCCGCATGATTCCCATGAATGCGGCATCCCGTAGGGGGCGCCCACGCTTGACTCCGTCCAGAGTGATCTTCCCCGCATGATACAGAGTGTGACAATCCTCACAGAGGGTTATCAAATTGTTGGGGGCGTTCCCACCAGTTTTCCTGCTTTCAATGTGGTGCGCTTGCAGCGTCACTGTGTGCAGTTTCACCGCCGTCTTCTCCGAAGGATGCGTCCCACAATGCTGGCAGGTGTAATTATCCCTCTTGAGAACATGTTGCCGAGTGTTGTATAAGTCGTATTTCTCCCCCAGCTGGTAATCCTTCCCCACGGGGAGCGGCTTACCCTCAAGCATCGCTTTGAGCCGCTGGGTGTCAAACTCCGCCGTCTCCACGATGACTCGGGAGACGGGAAGGATGCGGCAAATCCGCTTGATTGCGGTGATGTGCTCCTGGATCTTCGCCTCAATAGAAGGGGCAAGCCACCCTTTGTGCTTAGAATACACCCGGTTGTCGAACCTCGGAGCACGATACCGTGTTTTACGACTCCGCCGGCTCCGGCGCAGCTCCCGCCGGGTGGAAAGCAAATTCACAACATCGTTTCTTGGTTTTAATTCCTCCTTATAAAGTTCACGCTTCTCTGTGCATGCAGACAACCCGATAGTCTTTGACCCGGCATCCACACCTAGAGAAATTGGTTGCTTGTACCCGCTGCTGCTGTACAGAAGCTGCACGACAAACGGGGTACGGCGTACCACCTTGGCCTCCCGCCTTTTTAGCAGGAGCCTTGCTTTCCTTGGCGAACACGGCATCAGCGGTTCGCCCTGTTGATTGAGCACATAGACATTCATGATGCCGTGCCCTCCTTTCTCTAATGTGGCAGCTAACATAAAACTGCCCTCCACCGAAGCGGAGTAAGGTATCCTTCCCCAATGTCAGAAGCGGTTTCCACAGCCGAACCTTCGCCCCTTACCCCAGGGCAGCATGATCCGTTGTCGCAGTGCGTGGAGTTAGGATAACGCCCCACGGTGCCTATACATTCGCTTCTGACGGAGTGCTCGTAGCACTTAGGGTAGTCAGCACGGCTCTCGGGATTACTCCCTCAAGCCCCCGGCTTTAGCCGTGGGGTTGCTGACTGTTCTGTCCCCTTAATATTTGCTTGTTGGCGGACTAAAACGCACAGCCCACTTGACCGTTCCAGCCTGCTGGAGTTGACTCGCCGGGGCTCACTGGTTGATTAGGAAGGTTCCCTGGCCCTCTAACGTCTGGGTTAAAACATCTCTGAAATCCATCCTCCTTTTCCGGGGATAGCCACAAAACAAAAAAGCGGTGCAGCCAACACGAAAAATCGCGTTTAGACGCACCGCCTCTGTTTCGATGACTGTCTTAACATCTGCTTCCAACTCAATGAGGTGGAATAGATACTTACGCCTTTATTGTAATTGGAGTTAAGAGGATGTCAACAGGGAAAAAAGAGAAAAGGCCCGAGCTTTTTGAGAAGCCTGGGCCTTGGTTATGCAACCGGGGAGGCATATTCGATCTGATCCAGCCTGGCGGAGGCGCAGAGGATTTCCTGCTCGCCGTGCTTATCAAAAATAGCCACTACCTTCCAGTCTCCGTCTTTTGGCTCCGCTGCGATAATCCAGCCATCGCCGAAGGCTTTGCTTCGCACCCTGTCGCCCGGGACGAAAAGGCTGTTGGAGGTCCCAGTCACCTCGATCTGAGTGCGGGCACAGTCCAGTTCCGCCTGCCGCCTGGCATCGTTCACCTTGACCTCGTACAAATTGCGGGGGATCTCCTCCAGGAATCGGGAGGGGTCGCAGTTGTTGAACCGCCCCGCCATAGTGCGGCACTCGGCGTGGATAATGTGGAGCTGCCGCTCGGCGCGGGTAATAGCCACATAGGCCAGCCGGCGTTCTTCCTCTATGCCCCCAACCTCATTTAGAGCCATCCGGTGAGGGAAGAGATTTTCGTCCATCCCGGCGAGGAATACAGTATCGAACTCCAAGCCCTTGGATGCGTGGATGGTCATCAGCGTGACCCGGTTAACCTGCCCCTTGTCTTTATCCGGTTCCGAATAAAGCGCAACTTCTTCCAGGAAAGATTCCAAGGACGGATTCTTGGCAGTTTCCTCGTACCGGGCCATGGCGGAGCGCAATTCGTCGATGTTCTCCAGGCGCTCCAGGCCCTCTCGGCCTTTCTTCTTCAGCTCCGCAATGTACCCGCTGTCCTTTGCGAGTTTCATCATCACATCTCCCAGAGGAATATGCCCCAGGCACCCGGCGCACTCTCTAATCATCCGAACAAAGGATGTCAACTGCTTGGTCCGGCTATAGAGCTTATCATAGCGGTCGGCGTGAGCCATTACCTCAAAAAGAGTGGTGTCTGCGCCGTCCCCGTCACTCTCAAAGAGAGATAACGGTTCCGCTCTCTTTCCGCCGGCGTTTTTGCGGTTCGACTGAACAATCTGAACCAGTGTTTCGACCGTGCTATCACCGATACCTCTCCGGGGAGTGTTAATGATCCGCCGCAGACGCAGGGTGTCATCCGGGCGAACGAGCAGGGTGAGGTAGGCCAGCATATCCTTGACCTCCTTGCGGTCGTAGAACCGAAGCCCACCCACAATGCGATAGGGGATTTGCTCCTCCACCATGCGCCGTTCCAGCACCTGGGACTGGGCATTGACCCGATAAAGGACAACGAACTGGCTGTACTTATCCCCAGCGGCAACCCGGCGCTTAATCTCCTCGGCGATATAACGGGATTCGCCCATCTCGTCCTCCGCCTGGTAGACATGGAGCTTATCGCCATCCCCGTTGACAGTCCAGAGAGTTTTGCCCTTGCGGGCGGTGTTGTTCTCGATAACCGCATTGGCGGCCGCCAGGATGGTTGCGGTGCTGCGGTAGTTCTGCTCCAACCGAAACACGCTGGCGCCAGGGAACACAGACTCAAACTGAAGGATGTTTTCGATGGTAGCGCCCCGAAAGGCATAGATGCTCTGGTCGTCATCCCCGACCACGCAGATGTTGTGGTATTTATCGGCTAAAAGCCGGACCAGTTCAAACTGTGCAATGCTGGTATCCTGGTACTCATCCACCAGGATGTACCGAAACTGGTCCTGGTAGTGTTCCAGAACGGTGGGGAATTTCCGGAAAAGAAGGACAGTTTGCATGATGAGATCGTCGAAGTCCAGCGCATTCGCCAGACGCAGCTGCTCCTGGTAGAGTTTGTAGGCTTCGGCATACTTCTTTAGCCGGAAGTTTTCCTGCACCTCATCCAGGCTTGCATATTCCGCAGGAGTGAGAAGCCGGTCTTTCGCCCGACTGATTGCGGACAGGATCTCCTTTGGCGGGAAGTCTTTAGGGTCCACATTCATGATTTTAAGGGCCGCCTTCATCATCTGCACGGAATCATCGGTGTCATAGATTGCAAAATCGTTACCATAGCCGAGGCGCTGGATCGTCTGCCGGAGGATTCGAACACAGGCAGAGTGGAAGGTCGCCGCTAGGATACCATTGCTCTCCTCTCCCAGCATGGTGGCAAGCCGGTCACGCAGTTCGTTGGCGGCTTTGTTTGTAAAGGTGATAGCGAGAATGTTCTGGGGCGACACCGTCCGCCCCCGGACCAGAGAAATCGCCTTGTCCGGGAGGGGAACGGTGCTCTTTAGGCACGCTTCAAGGAAGGAAACATCCTGCTCCGTTACGGCAAGGGGCATGGAGTTGCTGTTGTGGGCGTCGCCGAATCGAATCATGTTTGCAATCCGGTTCACCATGACGGTGGTTTTACCGCTCCCGGCGCCCGCCAGGATCAGCACGGGGCCGTCCATCGCAAACAGAGCTTCCTTTTGGCGGGGGTTCATCCGGTTAAAAAAGCGGTCGATAACCCCTTTGCGGGCCGCCAGGTAACTGGCTGTGATGTTTTCTTCCATGATTTCCTCCTACTACACTGTGTCATCCCCCATGGGGGTCAAATCGTTCTTGGCATACTGGGCGTAGCCGCCAATGAAGTGTTGGGTATCGTCAATCCGTGCCCTAAAGTTATCCCGCCGGGCAAAGAAACACCCATACATTTCCATAGGAGCGTCAAAATACATTACCACTTCCGGGAAACCGAAGGAAGCGCATCCCAGTTTCGCTCGGTAGTCCACCATCTCGAACATAGCGTCCTCATCGAACTTTTCCAGATACCCCACCTTCGCCCCACTTTTGATGATGCGGGAATAGGTGTCGTACCCCGCCATCAAAAGTTCGGTAACGGTGTGATAGGATGCGTCCTTGTTGCGGATGTGCCCCATGTTATGCTGGACGTTCTTCAGGGCGAAGGTATAATACCGTTCTTCCGGGACGTACTTGGTGATCTCATCTACCGAATAGGCCACCCAGTGGTCACGATACTTGGTGTAGTCCTCCAGGATGAACCGGTCCACGGCTTTCTTTGCCATGTTGAGGTATTCAGCCCTCGGATTCTGCCCGTAGAGTTTGAGCAGGCCAAAGGTAGCTTCGCCCTCATAATAGACGGAGATGAACTCGTCCGCCTTGATGAAGTCGGGAGACCAGCGGTGCCAGTATTTTCCGGTCTCCGGGTCACTCATCGCAAGAATACCATTACCAAGAGCGTCCAGGAGATTGTCGTGGCGGTCAGTTTGAAACACATCTTTATAGGTTGAAAGGGCAATCGCCGCAAGTCCGCCTCCGCCGATATTCAGAGCATCCAGCCCTGTCTCTTTCACGAAAGCAGTGTCATCGTCCCGATAGACGATGTAGTTTTCAATAGCGTAGTTGATCGCCTTATCAATCACTGTTGCCAGCTCGTCAGAGGGATCCAGCCGGTAGGCTTCCACCAACGACCAAATCGTCCCCATGTGACGCAAGGAATTATATCCGCCAAGATCGTCGCCGCTCCCGGCGTAATAGCCGTAACGGAAACTGCCGTCAGGCTGCATTTGCCAGGAAAGGTAGGATGCGCCGAGGGAGCAAAGTGCCTTGGCGGTGTTCTGGTTCATTGCGATCTGCCGAACACCAAAATCACCCTCATCCGCGCTCAGTTTACGAACCATGACATCGGTCCCGCAAAAATAACCCTGGGTTACGAACAACACCACATCGCTCAGAACAACAATCTCTCCGCCGAGATACTCACTGATCTTCTCTGCGGAGATTTTGTCATCCTTGTAATTGTAGATGTCGTTTGCATTGCACTCTTGCTCCAGAAAGGCCGTCTCCATTTCGGAGTCCAGGGCCAGTCCATACCGAAACGACTTATCACTGACACGAGCCAGTTCCTCCGCCACTTCATCGGCGGTAAAGGGTCCGCTCGCCGTCACAACATCCGCCTTCACCCATAAAGGAACAATTCCTTGCTCCTTTGCGAGCTTTCGGGCCCTACTCTCGGCGTCTTTCCAGGCGCTTTCAAGGCTGGTGGAGGTTGCGTGGGCGACTTTGGCCCGGTTCTCCCTATCGCAGAGAGACAGGAAAACCGTCGTCCCTTCCTCCGGGATGGTCAGTGCAGTATCTTCTGAAACTGTCGCCCACAGAGCGGACAGCCGCTCCGTTAAGACCTCTTCGATGTATTTGGTGTCCACTTTTTCCTTAGTCGAACACCCGGCAATCGGCAGCAGCGCCAGTGCGACTGCCACAACCAGGCAGACGGCACGGAGGCTGCGCTTTGCTCTAAAAAACAGAAGCATATTTCTCCTCCCTATTTTCTCTTGCTTTCCCAATACGCTAGACGCCGAACGCCTTTAGGCCCTCCATGGCGAGGTCCAGATCCTCCTCCTCTTTAGGCGGTGGGGGAGGGGCGGCAGCTATTCCGCCGGCGACGCCCGAAAAAGCATTTCGCAGGGCCTCACTGACCATGGAGGAAAGATGGGGCCGAAGCATCTCCAGCAGGGCCTCGTAGTCCACCTTCTCCACCTTTGCGGGGGCGCCCCCAAAAGCGGAAGCGCCTTCCCCGTTGGCGATAGCTCCACCACTACTCAAATCCGCCAAGACAAGGCGGACAATATAGTCCGTCTTGTCAGGCAGGTTCTTTAGGTGCTGGTAGACCTTCATGTGGTCCACGTTGGTGGGCTTAAAGGCGAGTTGCGTCCGGTACTGGATTCTCTTGTTTGCCACAGGCATCACCTCCTGCTCGCCCAATGCACCGCATTATCCCGGATAGGCCACCCCCGCGCTCCGCGCCGCCATCTTCGCATACCCCATGGCGTTGGCAGTGACATCCGTCTTAAACAGCACATTGGGGCACACCCGACTCAGAACGCCACGGAAGAGTTCGGAGCCGCCACCCACAAAGAGCAGCATATTGACGGAAGGATCGACACCCTTCTCCCGAAGGCTCCGCATCAGGTCATTCGCATACCGCTCGGCCTCCCGACGAATGGTCGCCTGGATGTCCGGGGGGAGAGTTACCCCGCCCATCAATGTGGATTCAATGTGGTCATCCTCCAGTTCCACATCGTGCTGGGACGACACGACCCTCTGGATAGCGTTGTCCATGTGAATCACCCCGAAATTGAAGGAGTGGCAGAAGCTCATGTCAGGTTTCCCCTTAGCCAGCATCACAACATCGGTGGTGTACCCACCAATATCGACAATGTAGGTTCTGGGGTAATCCTTGAGCTGCCCAAGAAGGTCGGCGGCAGCTGAGAAGCCCTGCGGGTAAACCGTCACTCGGGCAATCTCCACATTCAGTTGGTTGCCATTGTACTCGAAGTTGATCTCCTTCCCGTGAGAGAGGAAATATTGGGAGTAGGAATCCCGAAGGAAGGGGATGTGGGTAGGGGGGAGTCCTACCGCCAGGAAAACCTGGTGTTTCCCCGGGGCAGGCGCCCCGTTGCGGCAAAGCTCCTTTCCGATGGCGAAGAGCGACAGGATGTAGTAGGTGTCATCCAAGCTCTTGTCCTTGAGATACGGATTGCGCTGCTCCGTAATGGAGTAATACTCGCCCTTGAAACAGAGCATGTCGGTCCTAATTGCGGGGAGCCGCCGCCCGTGCCGCACGATGCCTGCGTTGAACACGAAATGAGGGGTCTTTACCAGGCGGTTGCCGGTGTCTACTGCGATGATCTCCATGACTTAAATACCTCCTTGAATTTAGGGATTTTTTGCCCACGCCAAATTAAAGCAAGGGTATTCCACATCTATTATTATAGGACATTTGTGCTTTACGGTTAAGTTAAAACAAGTTAATTATTTGTGAATTTTCTGTGATACAGCATCTAATCCGCTGGTTTATACTATGAAATTGTAGATTGTGAGAACTATGCACCAAAAAATTTACAAAGCCATCGCCATGGGACTGTTGAATTTTCTTAACGGTGAGGTACAATTTACACATAGGACCCTCTGGTTTTCGAGGGTATATATTTGTCATTTCGCTCTCGCAGTTAGAGATAAAAAGAAAAGCCCCCCTTTCGGGGAGCTATCGCCTCCGCGATGGATTACCAGAACTAATCCTCACTTCGGTCTCTGTGGTAGCTCCGGCTTCGCCTCCGGAACCACCTCATGACTTCTATTTTAAGTGGAATTAAGGATTTGTCAACTGGTTTTCCTTCGATTTTGGGAGGAGAACCAGTATTTTTTTGCATTTTTAGGAGGTGAACACCGTGGAGGCAGTCAAAACCAACAGCCAGACCCCTTTCCCCAGCAACACCACAGCTCTGCCCCCGGCGCTCACCAAACCTATCGGGCGTCCCGCCGGCACAGGCTACACCTGCGCTGATGACATCAAGAGCATAAAGGATTTCCTGACAGTCCTCCATAGAGGAGTGCGTGGAGCTCGGTGCCTCGCGCAGAAGCACGAGACGCTCGGCTTCCGACAGTTCCTTCGGTACGACAGTCAGCTGACTGACGATTTTCTCCAGTCGTTTGAGGGGCAAAACGATGTCTATGTCGGGATGAACCTCATGCTTAACAAAATCAGGGGGAATGGGAATGTCAAACGCCTCACCGCTCTGTACGCTGACCTGGACTGCTACAAAATCGGGCTTTCTGCGGAGGCAACCTATGAACTGCTCTGCCGGGAGTATTTCTTCATTGAAGTTCCGATGCCGTCCATTACCGTCTTTTCCGGTCGCGGCGTGCAGCTCATCTGGCTGATCGACGAGGACCCCAAAGCGATCCCTCGTTGGGATAAAGCCGAGAAATTCCTTTGCGAGCGGCTTGAACCCCTGGGGGCTGACCACAAGGCTACCGATCCCGCCCGAATCCTGCGCCTGCCTTTCACCCGCAATTCCAAGGGGGGAGAGGTTACAGTCAGACAGTTTATCGATGTGGCTTATACTCTTCACGAGATAATCAAGGGCTATGAGATCCCAATTAAGTATCCCAAAAAACAGCTGAGGGATATGTCTCGCACTGTGCATCCTTATAACACGGCGACCGAGGGTCAACGCATTGCTGCTCGCAGTATTGCCGAGAGGCTTAGCGTGCCTTGCCCTAATTTTGAGAGCTATAATGAGACCTGTGCATTCATCGGTCGAGGGATGAAGCAGCTCGGATACAGCAAATCCAAGAAGTCCAAGTCTTCCCGCAAGAAGGCTCGTCGCAAGCTGTCCAAGTCTACAAGAGCAGGATCGTCGTACTCTGATGCGGTCAATCAAGCTCGGCTCACAAGTATCATTGAGGATCTCAAAATCCTTGCGACCTTGCGAAAGGGCGTGGATTGCGGCAGAGAGCTGATCCTTTTCCTCATTCGCTATTTCACAGCTGAATTAACTTATGACTTTGCGTGTGCCCTCAAGGTCTGCCTGGAGGTCAATGAGACCTTTGACTGCCCGCTTCCCCGGGAAGAAGTGCTTGAAGCCACCCGGAGCGCGGAAAAGCATCTTTCTAAAGGCGGCCTGTACAAATACAAGGACCGCACTCTTTCCGAAGATCTGGGTATCACTATTGAGGAAGAGGAGCATCTCCACTACCTCACCGCAACCGCTTTCGCCGACCGAAAAAAGGAGAAAGACCGTCTTCGGAAAAAGAACGCCTATCGTGACAAGCTCGCCAAGGAAGGGGGCGCCCCCCTTTCTGAAAAAATCCAGAAAAAAGTCGTCGCTCTTGCGGAACTCTCCGAGCAAGGGCTTTCTCGTGATGCGATTTGTGCCCAGCTTGGAATCAGCACCGCTACCTTTTATCGCTATAAGAAGATCGCGGAAAAAATGGCTGCAAACAAAGACACAGAAGTCCCCGTAGATGCCGCCCAGCAGAACGAGGCCCCGAAGGCAAAGGCGCCTGTGATTGTCGTAAAACAGCACGATATTCCGACGACTGATGTTCAAAGGAGCAAGGCAGAGGTCGTTGACGATCCCCTGGCTGCCTACATCGCAGAGGGGTGGACCGTCATGGACAACAGCTTTGATCCTTTTGCAACCGACACCCAGATAGACGATGTCAATGATGCCAAATCTACTGATGATGAGTCCGCTTTCGTGCCTACCCCCTCGTCTCCTGGTTCCCTGTCCGAAAAGACAAAGAACAGGAGGACTAAGACCTCCCTGCCTTCTCATTCTCATTTTTTCTCCGCCCCTATTATAGAGCGAACCCCGAAGGGGTTCTGCAAGTTATTTAACCACTGGTGTTATGGAGAAAGGGGATCCTTATTGCCCCGAAATCCTGGTGAAAAGGGGAGGGGAGACCCCCGCTGGAGGTGGAAAGTTACCGGAGAGCCTGGATTCTGCACCCGCTGGTGGGGAGGCGCTTGCGCCTTGGAGGCCCGGTGGTGGCGGAAAGGCTCCCAGAAACCCGGCCCCGGGAAAGGAGGGGGGAGAGGCGGCGGATCCCTGCGTCCGGGCGCTTTCCTCCGTGGACCTTCCCGGGTTGCGGAAAGCCCTTGGCTGGATGTGCCGGGAGGTGTCTCGCATCGCTCCAGGGGTAGCCCGGAGGGGTCTCTGGGACCACCGGGGCTTGGATGGGGTCCGTGTCCTTGCCCGGTTGCCAGCGCTCGAGACGGGCCGCCGGGGTGCTCTGGAGAAGTGTTGGAGGCGGTTGCGTAGTACCCCCTGGCACCGGTTCTCAGCAGCGGCAAGGGCGGCTGGTGCGGCGGTTTGGCGTGGCGCCGGACTTGGGTCAGGGGTGTCCCCCTGCTGCCTAACGCAAACGCAGGCACTGGGCCAGAATGGCGGGGGTTTACACAACACTCCCCAGGCTGGAAACTGGGAGCACACGGACACAACTGTCTGTTTCACCAAAATTGCCCCCAATGTGCCGGGAAATTTTCTACACAGGAAATGAAGAACGAATGTTCTTTTTCGGGATGATGTGTGCTATAATAAACCTTACGATGTGGACAGAAGGAGGTTCAAACTATGTACTACACTGTAGAACTTGAGCAGACTGTTCGTGGTCGGGTGCGGATCGACTCAAAGGGGAGGACCAAGGCGGAGGTCATGGAAGACCTGGAAAAGGAACTGGTAAATACCCAGCATATCGAGAGTTTTCCCGGAATCAGAATGCTGCCGGACGGGGATGATCTCTCGTACACTGTGATCTCCTGGACAGAGAGCCCGTGGTAAGGCGGGGCTGCGTTGTAGTCCGTCCGGTGGGGGCAGCTCCGCCATATTAGGGGTGGCGGAGCCTGATCTTCCCCAGAAGGAAGCGAGCGAAGTTGCGAAAGGGAAAGTGAGTATGGACAGATTGGCTTTGGGAAAGCGGTTGGAAGAGCTGCGCGGGGAGTTCGGGTTTGGCCTGGATGCTGTCGCTGCCTTCCTGGGCGTCGATGTTAGCCTTGTTGCCAAGCTGGGGAGCGGGTGGGCACCGTGGATATGCTGGAGAAGCTGGGGGACCTGTACGGCTGCGATCTGATCCACAAGCATCCGGCGGATGAGTCGAGCGTCTCGGTCGGTGTTCGGCCTTGCAGCCTTGGAGAGGCAGCCATGAATGCCATCCTGGTTCTGACACTCCCCATGGCTGAATCCAGGGGCTTTACGGCGCCAGTTGGTAAGTCTATCCAGTGGGGCAGGGTTCGCTATGTTTTGGGGTGGCGGGTCCTGCCATTTTTCTTTTGTGCTCTTGACAAATCTTATCTACGTGGGATATACTATGTATATCCTAATGGGTGGAGGGTTTTTGATGAACACTATAAATGCAAGCATTTGTCGTTGGGGTAATAGCCGAGGAGTTCGACTGCCAAAAGCGGTGTTGGATATTGTTGGCCTTCACGATGATGATGAGGTGACGCTGTCAATCGTCAAAGATGCCATTGTGATAAAGAAGGCGGTAAAGACCACAGAGCGATCTTACCCCTCCCTCCGTGAAAGGTTTGACACATATGCGGGTGATTATGTGCCGGAGGAATGGGATGTTGGAAAACCGATGGGAAGGGAAATTTAAGTGGAAAAGATAGAGCAAGGAGATATTATCTGGATAAACTTTGATCCGCAAGCTGGACATGAGGAAAGCAAACGGCGGCCCGCTCTCGTTGTATCAGGACAAGAGGCGTTGTCTTTGATAAGGGGTTTGGCTTTGGTGTGCCCGATTTCCAGCCATTCCCGTCCGTTCCCAACTCATGTTGTTCTGGATAACCGGACAAAGATAACTGGGCTTATTCTTTGCGAGCAGGTAAAGTCGCTGGATATTGAAGCCAGAAATGCGGTTTTCATCGAGAAAGCTCCGAACGAAATTGTCCAAGAAGTTCTGGACATCATCCACAGCATGCTGGATTGACGAACAGGATGACCAGAAACATATGAATATCTGTGACCTCGACGATGAGGAATACAGCATTAGCGATGCCGATAAAACAATTACGAGAAGTTTCTACGGATTGGAGGACAAATAAAATGTTTCTATATCAACAAATAGACTCAATCCGTGACTTCTCTCCGATTGCATATAAAGAGTTGCCAGATTATATTCCCGCCAATCTGAACCCGATGTTCAAATTGCGCCCGTATCAGGAACACGCCTTCCGAAACTTCATCACTTTCTATGAAAGCGATAAGTGCCCAAATCCAACGCAAGTCTTGTTTCATATGGCTACCGGCAGCGGCAAGACACTTATTATGGCAGGGCTGATTATTTATCTCTATAAACTCGGATACCGCAACTTTCTTTTCTTTGTGAATTTTGATAATATTGTCAAAAAGACGAGAGACAATTTTTTGAACGCAGCTTCGGCAAAGTATCTCTTCGCAGAGGAAATCATCATCGATGGTGAACGTATCCGTGTCAATGAAGTGAGCAATTTCCAAGGTGCAAGCCCCGATGTTATAAACATCTGCTTTACGACCACACAAGGGCTTCATTCAGATATGTGGCTCCCGAAAGAAAATTCCCTGTCCTTTGATGACTTCTCCAACGCAAAGACAGTTCTGATCGCCGATGAAGCGCATCACCTGAATGTGGCGACACGGCGCGGCAAATCGAACGCAACGGAGGAATCGCTGCGTCAAAGCTGGGAAATGACGGTGCGCCGCATCTTTGAGTTGAACCGTGATAATCTTCTACTTGAATTTACAGCGACCTGTGACCTACAGAATCCATTTATTTTGAGCGAATATGAGAATAAGATTATTTTCGATTACCCGCTCCGCAAATTCCGCGAGGAGAAGTATTCAAAGCAGGTGCGGGCAATCCGAGCAGACATAGGGTATACAGACCGTATGTTGACAGCTCTGATGTTCAGCCAGTACCGTCTGAAGGTTTTTCAAGACCACAGACTCCAAATTAAACCGGTAGTGCTTTTCAAAGCAAAAACTATCGCTGAAAGCAAGCGCTTTGAGCAAAATTTTCACGAGCTGATGCGAACGCTTACTGGTGTGATGTTGGAGAACATCGTCAAATCCTCTCCGCTTATGGAAGTGGCACGGATGGCAGAGTATTATGCGTCCAAGGGTATCGACTTCGATGAATTAGCGCAGGAGTTGTGTGAGGATTTCAGCCCGGACCACTGTATTTCTGTTAATGATGATAAAGAGGCAAACGAGCGACAGCTGCTTCTAAATTCCCTTGAGAGTCTTAAAAATCCGTACCGCGCAATTTTTGAAGTAAAAAAACTGGATGAGGGATGGGATGTCTTGAACCTCTTTGATATTGTGCGCCTGTATGAAACGCGAGACGCTTCCAAAAGGAAACCCAGCGCAAGTACGATTGCCGAGGCGCAACTGATTGGGCGCGGTGCAAGGTATTGTCCATTCGTTATCGACGAGGATGATGAGAAATACAAACGCAAGTACGATGGAGATATTGACAATCCACTCCGCGTTTGCGAAGAACTATATTACCATTGCCAATATGACAGTCGTTATATCGATGAATTGAATAAGGTGCTCATTGCTACAGGCATTATGCCGGATAGCCAGACGGAAGTGCGCTGTCTGCTAAAAGATGATTTTTATAAGCCAGGTATCGTATTTCAAAACAGACGCAAGGTCAAGAGCCGCAAAAACATTATGGAATTGCTGCCATCTATCCGCAACAAAGAGTACATAGTTACTATTAACACAGGCAAAATGGCGATGGACACTATGATGGCGGATACCCACACTAACTCCACAATTATAACATATCGACATAGAACGACCATTGGCAACATGGCGGCATACAGCTATTCCATTGTGCACAGAGCTTTGCGTCGAATCGACATTTTGAAATTCAGTACCCTTCACCGTTATTTCCCCAATCTTAAATCCACACGCGAATTTATTACTGATGAGGCTTATCTCGGCAATGTGAAGGTACTCATCGAAACTTGCGACGAAATACCAACTCCGGAGACCTATTTTGAAGCGTGCCTTTATGTCCTGACAAAAATCGGTGGGGAGATTTCGACAATCGAAGAGACTTATGAATGAACAAATCTATGGCAATCCGCCCTGAATGGAGGATCGATCTATAGTAACCATCAAAAATCGCCAGGGGTTAGGAAATAGGACGGAAATTTCCGTCAGTTCAAAAATCCTATTATTGGTAATAATAGTCCTTACCACTGCCGTCAGCGCCTTTGCCGTAGACGGCGGAACCCTGAGCGGAGACATCACAGCGGGCGGCGGGGATGCTCTCATTAGCGAGGGCGTTCCCGACAACAACTCGGATTCCGACAGCCTGGAATCCATCCTGGACAATATCCCGGATGACCTGGACAATGAGGACTCCTTTCCCGATGGGGATGATGCTGGATTGACGAATCGGTCAGCCCTCAGGCTGTTTTTTGCGCCCCAGTAGCCGCACTCTCTTTGAGAGCGCAGAGAGAGTGCCGAGATCAGCCAACACACCATTGACACCGCCCCCCACACGGGGGTATAATGAAAGCAGGCGCTTTCTACCATCCCGAACCCCATAGGGCCCGGCCTTGCGCCTGGCCCTTTTTCGCTCCCTCCCGCTGCGCCAATTTACGCTTTGTTCATATAATATTAACTGTTTTGCACTTTACCGTGGAGTGCAATAAGTGTATAATATAGACATAACGAAGGGCAGAGAGCCCACCCAAGTTTCAAATACCATTTTACCGATACATAGATTGATTGAACAACAAGGAGGAAACACACACAATGAAAAAGCTGTTCGCTATGCTCATGGTCCTGTCTATGATGCTTACCCTGTTCGCGGGCTGCAATACAGCCCCTGCTCCCGAGTCTCCTGTCAGCGCCCCGGAGCCTGTTTCGGTTTCCGAGCCCACTCCGGCCCCCTCCATCGTGGAGGGTGTTGTGAAGGAGGCGTCCCTCAGCAAGATCATCGTGACCCTGGCTGACGGTACGGACTTCGCCCTGGACACCACCAAGGTCACTGACATGAAGGTCAACCTGGGCGATGAGGTGAAGGTGGAGTACACCGGGGCCCCCGGCTCTGCTGTTGCCAGCAAGGTGGATGTTACCAAGGCCGCCCCTGTAGAGGAAACCGTTACTGGTGTGGTGAAGGAAGTCTCCACCAGCATGATGCTCCTGACCCTGGAAGACGAGTCCGAGCTGGTCCTGCTCACCAAGGATGTTGAGGGCCTGGAGGCTCTGGAGATCAAGGTGGGGGATAAGATTTCTGCAACATATCTCATGGGTGACACAGGCGCTGTTGCCTCTGCCGTAGAGGTGGTCGAGGATGCTGCCCCGGATGATGGTTCCAGTTCTGGGGCCAGCGATGCAGGTACAAGTTCCCAGTCTTCCACTCCCGCAGTTCCGGCTAGTTCTTCTTCCAGTGCTTCGTCTGCCCCTGCCCCTAATTCGAACAGTGCCTCTGGTTCTTCTAATAACGCTGGTGGCAACAGTGGAAACTGGTTGCAGGACTATGCAAATTGGGCTCTGGGGGGCCAGGGTAATGGCAACAGCAACAACAACGATAGTAACAACGACGATGACGATGATGAAGAGGACTACACTTCTTCCAGCAAGCCCACTGAGAGCCAGCCTGAAAACAAACCGACCGAGACTACTCCGGAGCCTGAACCCGAACCCGAGCCTTCTGAAGATGCCGGCGATGTCTACGAGGCCATCCGCCTTATCAACGCCGAACGGGCTAAGGCTGGTCTGGCTGAGCTGACGATTGATGATGACCTGATGAGTATGGCGGCTGTGAGAGCTGCTGAATTGCCCGAAAAGTTTGATCACACTCGCCCGGATGGCAGTGATTGGAAGACAGTTTTTGGAGAGTTTGGTGTTGAAGTTCCCTATAAGCGAGGAGAAAATGCAGGACGGGGTAAAGATACAGCATCTAAGCAGGTTAATTCCTGGATGAACTCTTCTGGACACAAGGCGAATATCCTCAAAGACAATGTTACAAAGATTGGTGTGGGATATTGTTATGGCGATGGTGCCGAAAAAAAGAACTACTGGATTATGATTGTGACCAACTAAAACGATAGTCACAATTAGAGAAAGGTCAGCCTCCGGGCTGGCCTTTCTTATTGAAATTCGAGAGGTTATTCGTCAGCTATTTATCGTTTTTCCGATAAATAAGGGGGGTCTAAAACTCGTTTTTGCGCTATTTAACTGTAAGCCGATTTATAGGATTTCTTTCTATTGAATTTAGAGTTGTGGTGTTGACAACCGCTTAAATCCACTTACACTTATGAATTGGGACGGAAAATTCCGTCAGTTCGAATAATTTATTATAGTGTAAGGGAGGAAACAAGTGTATGCGGAAAGCAACAGAGAAAAATAGCCTTGCAAGACGCGCAATGGCTATGCTGCTTGTCGTGATGATGGTCCTTACCAATGCCGTCAGCGCCTTTGCCGTAGATGGCGGGGTCCTGGGCGGAGACATCACAGCGGGCGGCGGGGATGCGCTCATCAGTGAGGGTAGTCCCAACAACCCGGATTCCGACAGTCTGGAATCCATCCTGGAGAGTATCCCGGATAACCCGGACAATGAGGACTCTTCTTCCGATGAGGATGAAGGCACAACGGCTCCCCCACTTAATGTGGATTCTGGCGAATCTCAGGGGGACAGTGCTGACAATTCGCTCCAGGAGTATGTGAACTCTATCTTTGCTCATTATGCACAGACTGCAACGCCTTTCGGTCTGCTGAAGGCCCCCAGAGCGTCTAATGCGCTGTCTTTCACTGCCATCAGTTGGACAGGCGGAGATTTGATGATGGGTCTCGGTGGCAGCAATCCAGCGCACCTGGCAGGAAGCCCGGGGATGCCCCGTATGTCGCTCAACGGAGAGGTTGCGTTTTGTGTGCAGTGGGGGCGGAATCCTAATAACGGCGATTCGTACACACCCTCTGGGGAAGGAAACGACAATCGGATCAAGCAGATCCTTGCCAACTACGACAACTCCGCCCAGGGCGATGAGGAGTACGCCGCAGCGCAGGTCGCTATTTGGATGTACAAGATGGGCCTTTCTACTGTGGATTGGGGTGGTTGCCCTGGTCAGTCCGCATGGGATGAGATTGCCCACGGCACCTGTGATTACAGCGACATGAAATACAATTACATCAACTGGGATGGCCCCATTCAGGATATCATTACCTACCATACCGACGATGTCCCCGGTGATGATGATGACCTTCCTGGTGATGATGATACCCCCCCTGAAGACGGAGGCAAGAACGCCTTTGGTCAGGTGACAATCACGAAGAAAGACGACGAGGGCCGCGCTCTGGATGGCGCTGTTTTCAAAATCGACATCGTGTTCAGCAACGGTTCCACCGGCGGCCAGAGCCGTTTTGAGGTGACAGACGGGCAGAGGACCTACTACTACAACCATCCCAAGGGCGACACCGACCCGGCGACCGTCACCGTGACCGAGATCCAGGCTCCTCCGAACTATGTTCTGGACCCGACACCGCAAACTGTTGTTGTCAGCCCCACGCATGCGAAAGACGGCGGTGGTGAGGGTGGCGGCGCTGGCGGTGGGACTGGCGGCACTGGTGGTGCCGGTGGTGGAGAAAGCGGCGGCGCCTCCCTGATCATTGGCGACCGCCCGGAGCTGACCTTTGTCAACGCAGACGAGGAATGTTCCCTCAAAATCGTCAAGTATCAGAAGGGCCGCGAGGACATCGTGCTGCCCGGTGCTCAGTTCCACATTGAGTACGCCGACCCCAGTGTCTGCTCGGACCGTTGGGACCTGGTGACTGATGAGAACGGCGAGATCAATATCTCCCTGAAAAAGCCCGGCACCCTGATCGTGACCGAGACTCAGGCCCCCGAAAACTACAAGATCATCGAGAAGGACAACAACCGGATGATCGTGATCCAGCGTGGGGAAGATGCTGTGATGAAGGTCCCCAATGAGAAGCATGGCAGCCTCATCATCTACAAGCGCGACATCGACGACCATCGTCTGCTGGCCGGAGCCGTGTTTGAGGTGAAGAAGATCGGCAACGATGGCGGCCATACCGACGAGACCGCTGGCTACCGCAAAAATGTGACCACCAATGAAGACGGTTACGCTCTGGTTGAGGGATTGGAGCCCGGCTCCTACCAGGTAACTGAGATCAGCCCTCCTCCTTTTTACTCACTTTCGGATAATCCCATCCAGACCGTGACCGTGTTGGAAGGTTCCCACGAGGCGGTGGAGATCGAGTTTTACAACGAGGCTTATACTGGTATGCGGGTCATCAAGGTCGATGCCAAGACCGGCAAGGGCCTGGCGGGTGCGGTGTTTTCCATCTACAAAGGTGATGGTATCCGCGACGGCGAGCCGACCGGCGATTTGGTCGGCAACTACACCACCGACCTGAACGGCGTGGTTTTCCTGGATAGCCTGGAGCGTGGAAAGTACACCGTGGTTGAGGAGCAGGCCCCCGATGGCTATGTCCTTGACGAAGCCCCCTGGCGCATCATCGAAGTGACCGATTACAACATCCATGATGTGATCCAGGTCATCTTCCGCAATCAGCCCAAGCCCAATCTCCGCATCATTAAGAAGGACAAAGAGACCGGTAAGGTGCTGGAGGGCGCGGTGTTCCGCGTCGGAAAGCAGAACGGCGTCGAGTATAACGAGTACACCACCGATAAGAACGGCGAGATCTTCCTGGAGAAGCTGGACCCCGATTGGTATATCATCACCGAGATGCGGGCCCCTACCGGCTACCTGCTCCCGGTGGATCCCGAGCTGGATCCCATCGAGCTGGTTCCCGGGAAGACCTCGGAGGTGGTTGTGACCAACCAGGTCAAGCCCTCTCTGACCATCCTGAAGGCAGACGCTGTGACCATGCGCGGCCTGCCCAATGCAACCTTCAAGCTGACCAAGCGCGGCGCTAGCGAGTATACCACCGTTACCACCGACTTCGATGGCAAGGCTGTTATCACTGGTCTTGACGCCGGCTGGTATATCGTGGAGGAGATCAAGGCTCCTGCCGGGTATATCCCCATTACCGAGCCTTGGAATGTTGAGTTGAAGCCTGATGAGGATACAGTCATCACCATCCCCAATACCAAAATCCCGTCCCTGACCATTAAGAAGGTCGACAAGCTGACCCGCAATCCACTGAAGAACGCCGAGTTTGAACTGCGGAAGAGCGATGGAACAGTGGTGTTTAAGGGGCTGACTGACGCTTACGGCGAGATCTACATCGAGCGTATCGACCCCGGCACCTACCGTCTGAAAGAGACCGGCGCCCCCGAGGGGTACGAGGTCATCACGGTGGAGCAGGATGTCGTCATCGAAGAGGGTAAGGACATCGTTGTCACCGTTGAGAACGCCGCGATTGAGCCTCTGTATATTCAGAAGATTGACGCCAAGACCGGCAAGCCTCTGGATGGAGCGGTGTTCAGCGTCCGGAAGACCTCCGGCGAGTTCGTCGGCGAGTTCACCACCGGTGTCAGCGGCTTTGCCACCATCACCGGCCTGAAGTCCGGCTACTACGAGATCACCGAAATCAAGGCCCCTGTTGGGTATTCTCTGCCCAGCAATCCGGTCAAGACTGTGGAGATCAAGAAGGGCAAGCCTGCTACCGTTGTCTTTGAGGACCAGCCCCTTAACGGCCTGTATCTCTCAAAGGTCAATGCCGATACCGGCAAGGCGGTCCCCGGGGTTTCCTTCCGTGTGACCACTGCCAGCGGCGACCTGGTCGGCGATTATGTTACCGATGCCAACGGTATCATCTCTATCACAGACCTGGAGACCGGGGCCTATATCGTGACAGAGACCGAGGCTGCTCCCGGGTATATCCTGGACGACACCCCCCATCTGGTGAACCTCAGGAAAGGCGAAACCACGAGACTGACCATCAAGAATACCCCGCTGACCGGCATGATCATCCTCAAGAAGGACGCTCAGACCGGCGACCCCCTGGCTGGGGCTGTCTTCGATGTCGAGACCATTGACGGGAAGGAGATTGGGCGGTTTGAGACCAATTCTTCCGGCGTCGCTAATGTCCCCAACCTTGAGACCGGCTACTATGTCGTGACCGAGGTGAAGGCTCCCAAGGGGTACGCGATGGCTAAGAATCCCAATCAGACCATCCGCATCGAAAACGGCAAGCCCGTGACTGTGACCTTCGAGAACGAGAAGCTGCGCGGTCTCCAGCTCATCAAGGTGGATGAGAAGACCGGCGAGCCTCTGACCGGCGTGACCTATAAGATCACCAAGGCCAACGGTGAGTTTGTGGGGCAGTACAAGACCGATAAGAACGGCCTTATCACTATCCCTGACCTGGAGGCCGGCACTTACACCATCCTTGAAATCGCAACCATCGACGGTTATATCCTCGATAACACTCCCAAGAGCGTGACTCTGGAAGAGGGGAAGGCCACCGTTGTCACCGTGGAACTGGCGAACAAGCCCCTGGCGGGCCTCCAGATTCGGAAGATCAACGGTGTCACCAAGGACCCCCTGTCCGGCGTAGAGTTCGAGGTTAAGACCCCTGAGGGTGCTCTGGTCGGCAAGTACACCACTGATGAGACCGGCAACATCTTCATCGGCAACCTCCAGCCCGGCGCTTATATCGTGACCGAGCTGTCTACCAAGGAGAACTTTACTCTGGACGCCCAGCCCCGCACCGTGACTGTGCAGTCCGGCGAGATGACCACCGAGGTGTTCAAGAACTATGAGTACCCTGTTCTGACCCTCAAGAAGGTGGACAGCGAGACCGGGCAGCCTCTGGCAGGCGCTAAGTTCAAGCTGATGGATGCCAACTACCGTGAAATCGGTGTTGTCACCACCTCTGAACTGGGCCTGGTGAATGTCACCAAGCTGGACGCCGGCGTCTACTATGTGCAGGAGACTCAGGCCCCCAACGGGTATGTCCTCGACTCCAGCGTGCGTCAGATTGTCCTGGATTGGGGCAAGACCACGGTCCTGGAGGTCAAGAATACTCCTCGTGGCTCCCTGCGGATCCAGAAGGTTGACAGCGTTACTGGCAAGCCCCTTTACAACGCCACCTTCAATCTGTACGACAGCAAGAACAACCTCCTGGGCGAGTACACCACCGATAACACCGGTATGATCGTCTTTGCCAAGCAGGTAACTGCCGGGAAATATGTCCTGAAGGAGGTCAAGGCCCCCGATGGTTATGTCCTGGATTCCACTCCCATCACCATTACGGTGAAGGGCGGTGAGACCACCGAGATTACCATCAAGAACACCCCCGAGACCGGCAACATCCGCATCAAGAAGGTTGCTGCTGATAAGAACGACATCACCAAAGACAAGAAGGGTGCCGCCCTTGCCGGGGCCGTGTTCGAAATCTATGCCGAGTCCGGCGATGTGGTTGACCGCATCACCACCGGGGAGGACGGCGTGGCTAAGTCCAAAGACCTGCCTCTCGGCAAGTACGCTATCAAGGAGATCACTCCGCCGAAGTATTACACCACCGACGGCAAGCCCTTCTACGCGGAGATTAAGGTGGCGGGCGACCTCATTAAGTTTGAGGTCGAGAATATCCCCACCGACATCAGCACAACCGTTCAGAAGCGCGGCAATGTGGAGGTCCTGCCGGGCGACACTATGAGCTGGGAGTTCTACAACATCCAGAACACCTCGAGTGTCGACCTGGATGAGTTCTATTGGCACGATCTCATCCCGACGGATGCCGTTCGGGCGACCAGCTTCACCACCGGTATCTGGTCCGAGCGGTGCAATATGACTGCGTACTATCGCACCAACCTCACCAGCACCTATCGTGTTCTCAAGGACAACCTGCTGTCTACCACCAACCATGAGCTTGCGCTGACCTCCACTGCTCTGGGCCTCAAGGCGAATGAGTATGTAACGGATGTCAAGCTGGTGTTTGGCACCGTGCAGCCCGGTTTCCATGAGACCACACGGCCTACCCTTACCGCCTATGTTCTGCCCAACCTGCTGCCCGGGTACTCTATTGTAAACCGGACTGATGTTGGCGGCCGAGACAGCGAGGAGTGGGTGTATAGCAAGGATACTTGGGTGACTATCTCCATCGGGATGGTTCGCGGGTTCTTGCCCCAGACTGGCTTCAATCTTGGAGCCTGATCAGCTACGGCTGTCCGCTGGCTTCCCGCCAGTGTTAAGATAGCAAATCCCCTCCCTTTGTGCAGAGGCCCAGCCTGAAAAGGCTGGGCCCTTGTGCTTTTTGAGGATATTTCTCTTGACAGGCGGGAATCGTATGTAGTACAATGTACTCGTAGAAAGGAGTTGATTCTGTGGCATTTTCAATTCGATTGTCTAAAGAAGAAAAGCTGCTTGCTGAAAGCTATGCGAAACTTCATTCCGTTTCTTTGGCGGAAGCGTTTAGGAGGGCTCTGTTTGAGCGGATTGAGGACGAGTACGATGTTGTTGTCGCTGAAGAAGCATATCAGGAGTATCTGGAGAACCCCAAAACCTATACACATGAAGATGTGAAGGGGCTTTTAGATTTATGACCATGAGGTATGAGGTACAGTATTCTGAACGAGCTCTCCGGGAATTAAAGAAAATGGACAAGTACACTCGTCAAATGATATATTCATGGATCGACAAAAATCTTAACGGATGCGAAGACCCCCGTCAGCGTGGAAAGGGGCTAACCGCAAATCGAAGTGGTCAGTGGCGATACCGGATAGGGGACTATCGGTTGATTTGTCAGATTCAGGATGCCCAACTTGTTATCCTTGCGCTTTCCGTTGGTCATCGAAGTACAATCTATAAATCTTAAATACCAAGCCGTGCCAGCCTACAGGCTGGCCTTTTTTTGTGCCTTCTCGAAAAGAGAGGGCTTATTTTTTTGTCTTTTGCAAGCTCCTATCCGCCGCAATAACGATGAACTGCGATAGCGCTATCTGTCGTAATAACGCCGATATGCAATAACACTAACCATCATATAAACGCTATTTGGCGATAATAAAACGGATAGTTTATTGCAGAATTTATTTATCGGAATTGACCTTAAAGTCCTTGACGTACGCTTAACTCCAATTACAATATAGCTTATGAGAAGTTCGTTTTATTACGCATTTTGGAAAACATAAGTGCTTTTCTTAATGTGGTATCTCGATGGCGAGCCGGGGTTCTTAAAGCAAACTTCTCAATAAATCGGTTTTACGCTAAATAGCGGAATTGTGAAAGGAGTGCATTCCTATGATGTCTATTAACGATGTGAAAACAGTGATGCGCGATGTGGAGCTCAAAGGCTCTGCTGCTGCGACTACCTTTATGGAAACAGAGATTCGTCCCCAGATGGAGGCGATGACCAAGAGCAAGGCCAGCCGGTTCGGGCTGAAGGCCCTTCTTGCGGTTGCGATGATGTCCTCGCTTGCGACGGTTGCTTTTGCCAACAATCAACAGCTATCGAATCTTGAGGGAAAGATCAATAGTGCGAAAGATGGGCTTATGAATTTTCTCAAAAACATCATCCTTGCTGTCGGCGTTGTGTCTCTTGCTTGCTGCGGTGTCGTTCTGATTTTTGGCATCGGGGGTCAGCGGTCTTCTGAGCAAGCGAAGGCTTGGGCCTTCCGAATCTTCTTTGGTATGGCTATTGTCCTTTGCGCTGATCTGATTATCGGGTGGGTCAACGACCTCTTTGGCGGTGCTGGTGCCGGCGGTGGTGCTGCGGGCGGCTGATCCACCGCATCAATGCCGCCTCTGCTCGCCGGCCCCGAGGCGGCTGCAAAATTGTAGGGAAAGGAGGAAGTTCGTTTGCTTAACTTTCTGTTCCAGGGGCTTTTTGAACTCCTGGCGGGGGCGGTGGAAGCCGTCTTGGATATGATGATCGATGCCTTTAGCGTTGATCTCCACGGATTCACTAATGTGTTCCCGATAATGTCTACTTTCTTGGACATTTTTAGTGCGATAGGCTGGTCGTTTTTGATTTTGCTTATGGTCCTTTCGGTTATGAGGAGCATTCTGGACCCCAACTCTCAGCAGGCGGAGCATCCTCTTTCAATCCTTGGAAGAACGATTCTCGCCGGCGGGGTTCTTGCGTGCTCTGGGCAAATCACGGAAATGTTTCTGACCTGGGGAAACAAGATTTATGAGGTATTTAACGGTGTTGACCCCAGTGTTGTTGCCGGCACCACCTTTGGACATCAAGTCAAAAATGTGTTCTCCGTGGGGGCTTCGGCTGCCATAGGAGCGACTACCGGCGGCGTGACTCTTGTGATTCAGCTGGTCCTTCTTTCTGTCCTGTTTGTCGAGATCGTAAAGTTCTTGCTGGAGGCATTGACCCGATATGTGACTCTTTGCTTTGGCACATTTATTGCGCCTCTCGTTGCTCCAACGATTATTTCGAAAGCAACATCGGGGATCTTCACCTCGTACCTCTCGTTCGTTTTTGGGCAGACGGTGCTTCTTTGGATGTCCACGGTCTTTATGAAGATCATTGTGAGTGGGTTCTATGCCTTTGGGAACGACACGGGTGCATGGTTCTTCTTTAAGTATTTTTTGCTTTTGGGCGTGGTGAAGCTGGCTCAGCAGGCGGACAACATTCTCGTAAAGCTGGGATTTAAGACGGTCCGGCAGTCTGGTGTTGGTTTGCTCGGCACGCTTGGTGGGGCTGCGATGTTGGCCTCTCGCAGCATGGGCATGGGCTCAATGCTGAAGAACAGCCTGGCTGGAAAGGGCGTCGGTAAGGCGTTGAACAAGGGTAAGGAGGCACTTTCAACTGCTCGCGGCCCGAGGTCTGGCGCTGGCGGGCGTCCAGGGGAGATGATCCCCAAGTTCAGGCCGCAAGGCGGTGCTTCTGAAGCTGCTGGGTTTGCCGGGGGCGCTGGGGCTGCTGCTGGGGCCGCTGCTGGGGCCGCTGCGAAGGTCGCCCGGCCAAGCCCCGAAGCGGTGGCGAGGGCAGGCTTGATGGAAAAACAAGCCAAGGCCCAAAGCGAACGGACCGCACAGGAAGATGTGAAGAAAGGGCTCGATGACAAATCCAAGAAACCGGAAACTGACCAGAACGAGACTTCGGAAAGGCTCGGGGATGTGCAGACTGCTTCTCCAGTAGGCGGGAATGGACAGCCGATAGTGAAAGGGGCGCTCCAAGACGATGGAACAGACCCCGATGTTGGCAGTATGACAGGCAGAGAGGTCGCTGACCATTTTGCAACCGATGTGATGCCGGATAATCTATCAGGCGATCCTGCGTTGGCCCCTCGGGCAACTGGTGGAGACGGAAGGACTGCGACGCCGAATGTACAGGCAAGTTCTCTCCAGCCAAGATCGAGCGCCGCCTTGGAGACGGGGATACGAAGCTATGCTTCCCTTGTCTCGAAAGGGGAAATGACTTGCAGTGAGGTTGCTCGTGCCAATACAGGATTTACCCTCTCTGAAAGTGGACATTGGACCTACACCAATCCAAATGTCGAAGGCGCACCCACAATTCATGGACATCTTGATTCGCACGAAATGCTGCCAGCTGAGGAGTTGAGCAGCAGGATCTCTTCTTGCCAGGCCCAGAGTGCAGAGTTTACTCAGCTTGCCGCAGCACCGGAGCTTTCCCCTGCATTGCAGAGCTGTTATTCCAGTTTGGCATCCGCTGAGGCAGCTAACGCTCAGCAAATGCAATGTATTCAGGCGCACGATTACAGAGGTGCTAGTGAGGCCCGGTCGAATGCCCATCAGAGTGTTCGGGAGGCGGGAAAGTATTATCAATCGTGCAGTCCGCAAGAAAGAGTTACTCTGTCCCAGTACGGACTTACGGGGGGCGGAACAGGCTGTACCTATAGTTCTCATGGTGACACGAGTTTTCGCGTTGCATCAGGGAAAGGAGGAAGAGGTGGCGGACAGGGCTCTGATGGTGTCCGCAAATCTGGGGGGTTCTCCGGAGGAGGGAAGGGGCAGGCCCGTTCGGCACCCCGGAAACCCTAAATCCCCCGGCCCGCTCGGTTTTCCGAGCGGTATATTCGATTTTGTATGGAAGGGAGGCGAGTCCTATGTGGGTAAAGGTGGCGGCAGAGGTCGCAATCAGTTCAAAAGGGCGGAAGGTGATTGCAGGGATCGTCATCCTCGTCTGCCTTCTCGTTTATGCGATGATATCCTCGCCCTGGACGATGCTTAAAGGATGGATGGACAAGGCGTTTAACCGAACCTCTATCGAGTTCTTCGACGATCCCACGGCATATGTGAGGGGCGATGACAATACCTTCTTTGCAATGCAGAACCCGGACGCCTACAAGGAGACCTATGCTCAACTGGGAACAAAGTATGTCGAGGCGATTACAGAGCCATATCTGAAGCACTGGCAGAGCGTGAAGAACCAGTCCCTTGCCACTGCAAGGGCTTTGGGTGTAGCTCATGCGACCTCCAGCGAGCATGGTGCTGTATGCAGTGAGTCCTATTGCTCCGGGTCTCACAGCGAGTATTCCATCGTGTATAGCACATTTGCAACGGGTGCGGCCGCTGACCGGGTAACGCTCTCTAATGACCCTACATTTCCGTTTTTTCAGTCTCCTGTGACTGTGGCTGATTGCGACAAACTGAACCCTTTGGATGTTGCTGTAATCACCTCTTACTTTAACGGCGTGGGTTTGGAATGGGATTGCTTCGCCGGAAACCATACTCCCGGGGAGTGCGCCGTCTGTGATACCGTGGGACAGGGAGCGCTTACTTATGTTTTGGATGCGATGACTGTTCCCAAAGACCCGGTGACAGGCGGGTATATCGGCGAGCTGGCGTCTGTTGATGCAAGCAAGCTGATTGAGCTTATCGACAAGGAGAAGGCGAGCTTCTTTGTGGAGCACATTCCCCAGGCTGATGGAAGTTGCAGCCTTGGCGCGGATTGCACGCTTGGGCACACCGGCAAACTGGTCAGTCTTTCACGGTCTGATCTTCCCACGACCTACAGCGATCTGCTGGCGAACCCCGGGCTGTTCGCTGAGCCGTACTTTGGCATCTATTACTCGCATTATTGCGATCCTCATACTCACTACGATGACGATGATGACCCGTATTACGACCATGGTTGGATTACGGACCATACGGCTGTGGGATTCTTGGAGTATGTCGGCTTCGACTATTTCCGCGATTACCTGCACATGAGTGACTTCGACGCCAAATTCACCGAGGGTAATATGCACAACGGGATGCCCCTTGTTGCGGACAACAAGATGACTCCACGGGTGGAGGAGGCGTATTCCAATATGCGTCACATCCTGGGGATCGAGTCCTCCGCTGATTACTCTCTTGCGATGGATGAAACTCTACGGAACTTCGAGCCGAAACGCTATCGGTATATGACATTCCCCGGGGCAAACGGGCTGAATACAACGCTGCCTATACACACCCCGGATGGACACCTTAACATCTCTGCTGGATTCAAAGATAGCAATTATCTTGCGATTATTGGACAGGAGCACTGGGGCGTTGACTTTCCGTACCCCACGGGTACTCCGGTCTATGCTACTGGTTACGGTGAAGTAGTTAAGGTGCAGACAACCTATCAGGATGGGGTTGGCTTTGGACGATATGTTGTGACATACCAGGGGAAGAACAGCCAGGGCGATAAGTATTTCTTCATCTACGCACATCTCAATTCAGTTAATGTCTCAGAAGGGATGGCTGTGACGCCGTCTGTGCGAATTGGTTCTGTCGGCAGTACGGGAAATTCCACCGGACCACATCTGCACTACGAGTGCCGGGTGGTTCGGGCTGATGGCACGATAGAGTCTATTGACCCGTTCTCCGCTGAGGGCGGGCTCCCAAGCCCATGATTGGAGGTGATGTAACATGGGTAATGCAGAACACCTGGAACGCCATAAAAAGAATCAGTTTATCATCCGGCTGAGTGCGGCCGCGTTGATGATTCTGTATTTCTCCGGAGTCGTTCTTCAGACCATGGCGGGGTTGAGGGAATATGGGATACCGGTGGCATTTACCAAGCTGTCGGCGGGATATTGCTTCAATCCTTTGAATATCGTTCTCACGATTGTTCGCAATCCAAAGGAATACTTTGCGATTGCCGGTATCATCTGCTGCGCGATTTGCGTTGCAGTGATGCTATACCGAATGCGGGAAAAGGCGCTGAATCTCGTGAAGTTCACAGACGAGAGAGGTGTGGGTTTCGCCCAGCGCGGGACCTACGGCGTCGCCCAGCCGCTCCGGGAAGAGGATGTCGTCGCCGCCTCTGATGACTTTGAGGTTGGCCCCATCGCTAAGGTTGATGGCTACATTCTTGGAAGGCTGGATGAGGATAAGAAGAAGGTATCCTTCCTGCGTGGTCAGAAGGATGCAGTCGACACCAGTACCATTAAGGGGCGCCCGGGGAAAAAGACCATTACCGTAAAGCGCAAGCGCCGTGGCAACTACAACATCCTCGTGGTGGGCGGATCCGGTTCCGGTAAGTCGGCGGGTTTCGTTCGCGCCAACATTCTTCAGGCCGTAAAGGCTGGGGAGAGCGTTGTCGTGACGGACCCGGTTGGTGAGCTTTATACCACATTCTACAAGACCTTCACGGACATGGGGATTGATTGCAAGGTGTTCAACCTGGCAAAGCCTGAGTTTTCTGATTCGTGGGCCTGCTTGGAGGAGATCATCGACCCCGCCACCGGCGACCCGTCGGAGGAGCGTATCGCTGATTTCTCCACGATTATTATTGCGAACACCGGCGGGCAAACGACAGACCCTACCCACTCCGAGAACCAGAAACAACTATTGAACGCTCTCATCTATGCGCTGTCCTATACTGTGCAGACCAAGACAGCGGTTGAGTATGGAAAGCTCTTGGATGAGATGGATATGACGGGCTCTCTCCCGACCCTCTCCAAGGAGTGGCTTGCCTGGGCCCGGCGGCAGCTTAGTCCGAATTGTGTCACCACCGGCAACACGAAACGGGAGATCATCCAGAAGGCTCTGAAGGCTTCTACCTGGTCCGATGAGGACAAGGAGAAAGCGTGGAAGTCCCACATGAATGAAATCCCCGAGTTGTCCCTTTCCACCGTCTATCATATGCTGGCGACCCACGATAAGGAAACGATGGGGGCAATTATCAATGGCGGGGAGAGAGGGTTTGAGCGTCTCCCGGAGGGCCACCCCGGGCGCATCGCATTCCATTTCTTCAATAACCAGAACGAGAAGCTGAAGGACGGCGCTCTGGGCAACCTTGGTACTCGTCTCCAGCTCCTGCAAAGCCGGAATATCCGGCGCATCCTGAGAAATCGGGATATTGCGCTGGCTGACGCCGGGGACCACCAGGTGGTCTGGTTCGTTATCATCCCTGACCAATCTGATGCAACCCGGGCAATTTCTTCGCTGTTCTTCAATTTCGTGTTCAAGGACAACGCTGATATGGCTGACCTCGTGGGCGGGAAGAACCGTGTTCGTGTGAACTTCATTATGGATGAGTTCGCTAACATCGGGCTGATTCCCGGTATCGACAAGAAGATCAACATCGCCCGGGGCCGGAATCTCTCGTTGTGCGTGATTCTCCAGGACATCCGCCAGCTCGACAATGTGTATGGTCGGGATGTCGCCCCGGTAATCATCGGCGGGTGCAACACCATCGTGTTTCTGGGTTCGGATAATCCCGAGACCTGTAAGTTCTTCTCCCAGCTCTCCGGTGAGGCCACTATCTCTGTCAACACCGTGCGAAACTCCCGTGGTGTGGGCCGGGTGGAGTCTCTGGCGAAGGAGTACCAGGAAAGCATGGGTGAGGGCAAACGCTTTGTTTACACTGAACAGGAAATCCGGACGCTGCCCAAGGAGGAGTGCCTGATTTGGGTAAGCGGCTACAATGTCCTGCGAGCCAGGAAGTTTTGGTGGTTTACCCACCCCGGCAGCCGCACAAAGGACGGCAAAGACCTCCCGGAGTCCCTGCCTTCGGCGCACACTCCCGCAGCGGAGAAGTACAAAGAGACCGAGAAGCGTGATGCCTTTATCGCCGGGAACCTGGAAATCGTCACCGAGGCCGAGGAAGAGCCGGATTTCGGGGAACCAAAGGCCCCTGAGCCGGAGAAGCCCTTGCCGCCAAAGAAGGTGAAGAAAAAGCCGGTTCCGGCTAAGGAGGAGGCGAAAACCCAAGCGAAACCCCAGGCAAAGCCCCCGGCAGAGCCTGTAAAGAAGAAGCAGCACGCCAGCCCCGCCAAGGCGTCCCAGAAGAGGCCCCAGAAGGCGGTTAAGCCCGGACATCCCGGTAAGCCGAAGCCCGCTCCTGCGCCCTCCCAGACGGTCTCACGGCAGCCTGAGAAGAAGCCCAGAGGGAATGGCGAGCAGGCACAGATGAAGAAACCCTCCGCCCCGAAAGAGCAAAGGAGGGTAGAGGCTCCAAGACCGGCCCCAAAACCGGCTCCGGAGACTCCAAAGCCAGCTCCTGCGGCCCAGAAGCCGCCAGCACCAGCAGTACCCCCAGCACCACCCGCTCCGGCGGTTCCTGCCGTGCCGGCACCGGCCCCAACCCCGGCTCCCGCTAAGGAGATCAAAGGCTTCCAGTCCCCACGGGGAGGAAAGAGAGGGGGCCGTGGGAAGAAGAGGGAGGTCCTGCCGCAGACACAACCCAAGAAGATGTCACAGGAAGCCCGGGCGAGCTTAAACGCCCTGAGTAACGCAATGAGCGATTGAGACCGGATACACCGGTTTTAATAGAAAAACTAAGAATATTTGGAGGAAAAAGCTATGAAAAAGGAAAATGAAGCAATCATGACCGAGGAGATCGAGGAGGGCGCCGTTATGGAGTCCGCCGAGATGGAGCAGACCGAGGCCCCCGTGGTGGGGGAGGATGATGTCGATGTCCTTGAGGACAATGTCGCAGGGGACGCTGTGGCGCCCCTGGAGGCCCCTCTGGACGAAGCGGAGTCTGATGCGGATGAGGACGCCCCCGCCGCTGACGCGGCTGCTGGGCGGCGTCCCAGGCGCTCTCGTGCCGTTCCTCAGCGCATCATTGAGGGCGACAGCGATATTGCGCTGACCGCTCTCACTCCGGAGCAGTCCAGGGAGCAAAACTGGCGTGCAATCAAGCAGGCGATGGAACGCCGGAGCATTCTGGAGCGTCAGATTATCGGCGTTGAGCCCGCCGGGGAGGCGCACAACACTCCCATGGTTCATGTCCTGGTCAACGACTTCAAGGTCGTTATCAGCACCCGGGAGTTCTTCGACGCCAACCTGTTCTCCACCGACCTTACCAAGGTCAGCGAGGCCGAGCGCAACCGGCGTGAGTTCCAGATGGCCTCCCGGATGATGGGCGCTTATGTGCCTTTTGTCATTACCCACGCCCAGAGCGAGATCGATCCGGCTACCGGCGAGAGAGTTTACGGTGTGCGAGCGTCCCGGAAGGAGGCCATGCGGCGTAAGCGGAACAACTACTACCTGGGCCAGACTCCCCGCATCAATGTGGGGGATAAGGTTAAGGCTCGTGTCCTGATGTCCGCCCCCAAGGGTATCCTTATGGAGGTCGTGGGACAGGAGGTCGTTGTGCCGGTGCATGAGCTTTCGTCCTGCAAGTGGGTAGACCCCCTGTACGATTATGCCCCCGGAACCGTTACTTATGTCGTTGTGACTAAGCTGGAGGTCAACCGGGAGGACAAGACCGTGGACCTGGCTGTGAGCCGCCGACCCCTGGATGCCGATGAGGCAAAGAGAGCCTATGACTCCGTCCGGGAGGGCATCCGGTATATCGGCACTGTGGTCAGCGTTGACCAGAAGTATGTCCGCATCAACCTGGACTGCCATGTCCGGGCCTCTACCCAGGTCATCGGGCTTAACGGTGCCCGGCTCCATTACGGGGACCGCGTTTCCGTTGGTGTGACCGGCAAGAATGACCGGATGCGGACCGTGTACGGCACTTGTCTCCCCATCGCAACACGCACTTTCTGAGTGCCCCTAAACCGCAAGGGTTAACAGCTGGCGGGGGTTCCCGCCGGCTGTTTTTCCGGGGAAGGGAGGCGGAAAAAACCGAACCGTTTTGCAAAAGGAGTGATTTTCATGGCGTCCCGTTCAAACCGTGACGATTTCGAGTCGCCGCGTGTTTACCCTATCCCGAACAACTTTGCCGAGAGCACCGGCATCTTTGGCGGATTGATCCCGCTCCGGAATTTCGTTGAGGGAGTTGTTCTCGCTTTGCCGATGTTCCTGATCGCTTGCTCTATCCCTAATGTGGAACTAAACACCCGGATCCCTCTCATCATTTTCATGGGGTCCCCTGGGCTTATCTTCGGCTGTGTCGGGATCAACGGCGATTCCGTCACGGAGTTCCTGCTGTACTACATCAGGTATCGCAAGCACCGCCGGGTGGCCCGCTACAACCCCCGTGTCAAGCTGGAGTTCACCGGTGAACTGGACATTGGACTGTTCGAGCCTCCCATTGAGCAGGTGAAGCGCATGATGACCAACCTGGGCCGGAAGGACCGTGAGGATGTGTCTGAGAGTGACATCTACTACTCAGTGGGCAGCAACGTAGCGTTTGAGGACGATGTTGCCCTCAAGAAGAAATTAGCCGCACAGGCGGAAAGGAGTGGTCGCAATGGCAGAAAAAAGAGTTCTCAGGGACGCAGATAAGGCTCCCGGGACACGCCCTGCCGCAAAGAAAACCCCAAGCAAGGCGGGCACTGCTAAGCAGGAGCCGGCAAAACAGAAGCCTGTAAAGCAGAAATCAGTAAAGTCCTCTAAGGCTTCGGAGAAGAAGCCCGTAAAGCGGAATCCCGCAAGGCCCTCTGAGCCCCCGGAGAAGAAGGCCAAGCAGACAAAGCCTCCCGTAAAACAGGCTAAGGCCGGTAAGCCTCCGGCAGCCCAGGGAAAGCCTCCCAAGAAGGGCAAGCCTCCTGTGAACCCCGCAATGGACGGCAAGGGGATGGCGAAAACTCCAAAGGCTGGCAAGTCTCACGGCAAGGCTGCAAAGCCCGACGGAAGCAAGGCTGGGAGGCCCCAGGAGCGCCGCAAGTCCGTACCGGCTCCTCGTCCCCAGGCACCCCAAAAGGCTGCCAGAAAGCCTACTGAAAGGCCCGTGGAAGCGGCAAGGCCCAAGGAGAAGCGGAAGCCCGAGAAGAGTATCGTAGTCCAGTCTACCCAGTCCTTCCTGCCGATCCAGGATGTCCGCAACGGGGTCATCATCACAAAGGATAACCGCTACCTCCGTATTGTGGAGTTTACTCCTATTAACTTCATGCTACGGTCTGCAATGGAGCAGGCGTCGATCATCGACAGCTTCGCCGCTATGCTTAAAGTGGCCCCCGCAAAGGTCCAGTTCAAATCCTTTGCGCGAAAGGCCGACAAGGAGAGGCTTCTGTCCAAGCTGAGGGAAAACCTCAAGGAGGAGGAGAACCCTCTATGCCGGCGGCTACTGCGGGAGTATATGCAGCTGATTTCCTCTGTCGCTGACCAAAACGGCGTCTCACGGCGGTTTTTTATGGTCGTCGAGTATGAGGCGGAGTCGGGACACAACAGCACCTTTGAGGATATTGCTCACGCTTTGGATATTACGGTCCACTCCATCAAGGGCTTCATGCGTCAGTGCGGCAATGAGATGGTGAAGACCAACGATTTCCTCGGCGTGGATGTCCAGCAGCTGGAGATCCTGTATGACCTGCTCAACCGGTCTCGGGCTGAAAGCGTTCCGTTCAGTGACCATTATCCTCAGATCGTCTCCCGGTATATGGACTATACCCATCGGAGCTACCAGGACCCGCCCTTCATTCCCGTGACGGAGTTCTTTGCCCCACGGTCTATCAACCTGGCGGATAGTAAGTACATCGTCGTTGACGGCAAGTATTACACCTTTGCTTACATCCCCACAAAGAACTTCAACAACGCCGAATACGCTGGCTGGCTGTCTTACCTTGCGAATGCCGGGGAGGGGATTGATGTGGACATCTTCCTCGACAAGGTTCCAAAGGAAAGGGCGCAAGACAGTATCGTCCGGCAGATCCGGTTCAAACGGCTTGCTCTGAACGATTCGGAAGACACCAACGCCGACTTCGATGAGTTGCAGGGGGCGATTAGTTCCGGCTTCTATCTCAAAGAGGGACTTAGCAACAATGAGGACCTCTATTATATGTCGGTCCTAATAACGATTGTCGGCGACAGTGTGGAGGAAATCGAGTATAAGTTCCGCGAACTGAACCGTATCTCAATCTCCCACGACAAGAAGCTCAAGATGTGCCGCTGGCAGATGGAGCAGGCGTTCCTCTCTGCCCTTCCTCTGGGCAGACTGGACCGGGGAATCCAGAAGAAGGCTAAGCGCAATGTGCTTACCTCTTCCGCTGCCTCAACCTACCTGTTCTCCAGCTTCGAGATTTGCGATGACGATGGGGTCCTCCTTGGCCTGAACAAGTCCAACCGCTCGTTGGCTGTGGTGGACATCTTCAACACAGCCAAGTACAACAACGCCAATATGGCTATCCTGGGTTCTTCCGGTGCCGGTAAAACCTTTACCATGCAGTGCCTTGCCACCCGCATGAGAGAGAAGGGGATTCAGGTCTTTATCCTGGCCCCCGATAAAGGGCATGAGTTCAAGCGTGCCTGCAACAGCATTGGAGGGCAGTATGTGCTGATTTCCTCCGGCTCTCCTCACCGCATCAATATCATGGAGATTCGTCCCCAGGATGATGAGGTGCAGAAGCTAATTGACGGTGACGACCTAGAAATGTCCCGTCTTGCCGATAAGGCCAGCCAGGTTGGGCTGTTCGTCAAACTCCTTGCGGACGATATGTCCAAGGAAGAGGAACAGCTTCTGGACGAGGCAATCATGCGGACCTACGCCAAGAAGGGCATTACAACGGACAACCGTTCGCTCTACCGAAACGGCAAGGACGGGCCCTACAAGGAGATGCCTATCCTGGAAGACCTCTACGATGAGCTGAAGAAGGATCCGCTCTCCCGGCGAATCGCAAACATCCTGAATCGCCTGGTTCACGGTTCCGCCAGTTCCTTCAACGGGCAGACCAATGTTGACCTGGACAATAAGTATATCGTCCTCGACATCTCAAGGCTGTCCGAAGGGCTGAAAACTGTCGGTATGTTCGTTGCCCTTGATTTCGTTTGGGACAAGGCGAAAGAAGACCGGACAAAGCGAAAAGCTGTCTTCATGGATGAGCTTTGGACGCTGATTGGCTCTTCTTCCGACCCCATGGCGGCTAAGTTCGTGCTGAGTATCTTCAAAACGATTCGTGGTTACGGCGGGGCCGCTATTGCGGCTACCCAGGACCTGACCGACTTCTTTGCCCTTGATAATGGTAACTACGGCAAGGGTATTATCAACAACTCCCAGACCAAGATCATCCTCAAGCTGGGGCAAGGCGAGGCGAAGTTTGTGAGTGAAACCCTGGGCCTTACGAGCACCGAGACCATGGAGATCACAAAGTTCGAGCGGGGCAACGGCCTGGTCATCACGAATGGCAACAATGTCATGATTGAGTTTAAGGCTGGCAAGCTGGAAACTGAACTCATCACGACAGACCGGCTCCTGTTGACCGAGTATGCAGTAAACCGCCGTCTCGAGCAGCAAGCAGATGGCGATGAAGAGTGCGAGGAGGTGATTCAATTATGCTAAAGTACAGTGACAAGGACCGTGTTCAGCAGAACACCTATATCAGCGAGCTGATGCGGCTCCTGGACCGCTCTCCGATGGTTACGGAGGAGCAGGCGGTGGAGTTCATCGGTCGCGTCCAAGACGCAGCCAGCCTGAAATCCGTCTACCGTTCGGTGCATATAGCGGATGCTTACAACCATATCTGGCGCGAGCATCTCAAGTATGTTGAGGACGGTGAGGTGAAGGAGCTCATTATGGTCGCCAGGGACAGATCCGCAGCGAACAGCGTGGCGGCAAAGGATTTCCCCTATGCGTTCTGGCTTTACCTCGCCTGCGGGCATTTCGAGACGCCCTGTGAGTGCGCTGAGTTCCCCTTCTGCGCTTCCTTTATCAAGCCCAAGAAGGATGGCAACGAGACGATTGCTCAGGTGGCTGTGTATGACTGCGCCGGGAATGTGACGCCGCTTTCCCTTGCAACCTCCGTTATGAGGTACACGCAGGACTTTGGAAAGCTGTGGCTCCAGCCCTACGGCGAATCCCCGGAAGCCCTTGTGGAGTCCCATTGGAGGGCGCTGATTCTCCTTCATGCTGACAATGACTTCCTTCGGTCAAAGGGCTTCCTTCAGCTCCAAGGGCTCGGGTTTTCCCAGTTCTTTGCAGCTGATAACTACACAACCCCGCCTCGTTTGGTGGCGCAGCAGAAGTCCCCTAAAGCCGCATGGAAGCGCATTTTAGAAGCCGGATGGCGATAAGTGAGAGTGCACGAGAGTGCGCGAGAGTGCAGTGACATTTTGTTCGGAAAATAGGATGCAGGTCCGCAGATGAGGCCGGGCGGCCTTTCGATGAGGAAAGGGTGAGAGCACAGTGAGAGTGCTTTCCCCGTCCTCCCATAAGGCCGCCCCGGAGGAGGGAAAAGATTATGTGCTATTTGGAGATTAACTCGGTCATAGAGGAGCTTGAGAAAAATGAGCAGCGCATCCTTGAGGTGTGTGACCGTATCGCTTCGATCCCGAAAAAAGACTTTATGGATTGGTTTCCGTCGTCTTACGGGATGCAGATTGTCCACGAAGACTGGGGGCTGCGGCTGATTTCGTCTCCCGCACTCCCTCGCCGCAACAACAACTGCTGGTCGATTATCCGCCAGATGGAGCTTTGGAAGCGGTGGTTCCGGGGGCTTAACCTGCGTATGGACCAGGGCCAAAATCAGCGGTATGTGACTGAAATCTGGCATCACACAAACGCAAATCTTCCGTTTGTCCCCAACCCGATAGAGGCGCATCCGATGATAGACGGACTCACCAGTATCCTCGGGATTGACGATAACATGACTAATCTGGATTTCAAATTCGGGGTTGTTCCTGGCCCGGAATATTGCGAGATTCGGATAGGATGCGACCCTGGAAAAGAAGGCTTTCCGTCTCCTGATTTTGGGGCTTATCTTCCCCTGGAACCGGTGAGAGAAAGCGATTTTGAGGCAAGGATTCAGGAGATGTGTCAGAGTTTCTTGACCTTGAACAATAAGGAAATCATGGGGTTATATCACCTCCTTCTTATGAAGGATTGTGCGATAAGAAGTAAGCTCCATTATTCCATACTTACGCGGTATTATCCGCTCCGGAGAAGAAAGGGAACCAGCGTGACTGCTTATCAAAGAACATTGAAAGAAAACCCCCTCAGGATAGTCCGGAAAAACGATGTCGTTTCTATCGTCAGTAACGCTCCTTTCCGGTCCTACGAGCAGCGTGCGGCAGACCTGTTTCTCCAGAGATTGTATCGCTGTTTGCAGGAGAACACGGCTTTGCTGGAATCCCTGAGCGGAAGAAAAAACAGGCTGTCCATATTCCAAAAACGGGCAAAGCCGGACGGTGACAATGTCCCGTTTGACTCCATCTTTAAGGTCATTCAGACCTACTGCACAATCCCTTTGGAGCCGGTTGTGTCAGTGTCCTACGCTCCCCAGATGGAGCACGGCATCTGTATCTCCATTGCCCCCTCTGAGACCGTGGGAACCACCCCTTAAAGTACGGATTTTCCTGTACTCCCTGGGTACAATTTTGTCCGGTTTTTAACCCCTTTTTGAGGAAGGGCAAATTCCGTACAAAAATTACCCTCTCTATGCAGGCCCCAAGCCAATCCGGCCCGGGAGCGCTTACGGGCCACCGCGCAAACCGCAAGCACCAACACAACAACAAAGTCACCAAACATTAAATCAACGCCCCTTAAAAGGACAATAAAAAGGTCCCTTGCCGGGCAAGAAAGGGCAAAAGGAGTGATGCACCATGCCAAGGAGCAAAGGAGGGAAAAGAGCGGGTGAAAGCTATCTGCTGTTGTACCACCTTTCAAGAACCGGCATAATCCCAAAGAGTGATCTGTCACTGTACCGTGGCAACCAGGACGACCGATATGTCCAACGCCTCATCGCACGACACATCAAGGCAGGTCATATCAAGACGCAACGGTACAAGAAGTGCAGCTACTGCTACCTCACAGATGAGGGGGTGAAGTACCTCCGGGAGCAGGAGAAGAGTGTGGAGAACCACAGCGAGCTGCTGGATGAGTACCGGGAGTTTGTGATCGCAAAAGACCAGAAAGAAAACCAAGCCACTGGCGGCTTTCAAAACCTCAAAAACCCAAAAGAGAACCATGCAGGAGCAGCAGCAATCCCAGGTGAAGGGCAGGGCGTTTTAGAAACCCCAGAAATCGCTATTAAAAACAGCGTGGGGACCTGGGAACCCGGGGAGAAAGAAGCAAAAAGTGGGCATATCCAGGGACCCCCAAAATTGCCCAAGCAGGGAACCAGCGAGGCCGTGAGGGCTGCAAACAGGGAACCTCCTGGTCCGGCGAATCCCCAGGGAACCCCCGAGCGTGGGCCGGGAACCCCAGGCGAACCTCAGCCCCCTGGCGGGGCGGTGGGAACCCCGTGGGAACCCGGCGACAGGGAACCCGTCCGGGTGCTGAACCCGCAGCGGCGTCAGAAGCTGGAGCGGTGGGGGCAGGGAACCCGAGGCGAAGCCTTCCGTGCCGAGGTCCGGCGTGGCAGCGCAGAGAACTTTCTTCGCGGGGCCGGGGTCCTGGTGTATGCCGAGGACAAGCCGAACTATCCCGCTTTCCTTTCCGAACTCTCCCAGCCTTATTTCCGCAAAACATTCCTGTGGCAGGCTATTTCGGCTCATGGGATGTACTATCCCCGGAAGGAGATGAATGCGGGAGGTAACGGGTACGATAACCGGATGCTTGGCGTCCTGTTTACGAAATCTGGATGGTATGTGGTCTACAACACACTTGAGCGGTTTTCTCTTTGGATGTCAAAGGGCGAGTCGGACAACATCAAAAAGCTGACCGATGAGCTAAGAGGGACCGTGCCTTACCGTGGGCAATCGCCCCGTAGCCTTGTCTTTGCGGTGGGGAGGGGGATGGTTGCGGCAATGGTCAGTGGTTATAAGTATGGACACAACCGCAGCCAGAACACGCCAGACTTCATCACCAAGGGCCGCCAGTATAGGTGGATGACAGTAGATAAGATGCGGGAGATTTTCGAGACCGTCTACCTGGTGGAACTCAACAGCGGGGGCATCAGCAGTCTTGGGTGGCTGCTCGAAACGGATGACGCCAGTGCGGCAGAGGAGCGGCGGGTGCTTGTGACGAGCAACCCGGAGGTCTTCATGCAGGCGGATACGATTGGCGGGTCTTCCGTTGTGGTTGAGAGAGGGACGGGACGAGAGGTTGTCCTGTCGCAGATCCATGACCTGACGGAATTGAAGCGGCGCAGAGAAGGTTCTGCTGTGGTCACTTATGTGGGCCCGCCGTGGATGGCGGACGCAACCGCTAAGAGCTTGGGGCTCAAGCTGGGGTCTTACATTTCTCTTTATGGAGATGGTGAGATTCCTGTCGGACCGTATAACGAGTTTGGGGAAAAGATTCAGGCACCTATTACGCTAAAAAACGCTTAATAGCGGAAAAAGAATTATTCAGATAATCGCTAAAACGGTAAATAGCGGATAAGCGTGAATCTAAATAATAAGCCAAGAACTTTTAGCGAAAAGTTCGATAATTCGCTTGCAAAAGCCTTAAATCCACTTACACTTAAAATAGTGCGGGAAATGACATCACAAAAATGTCGATTCGCGCTAATCACAATTATTGATTGCAAAAGGAGGAAGCACAATGGCAACGGTAAAAAGGAAGATCGGCACAGCGTTGCTTGCAGCGGTGCTTGCTGCAAGCATGAGCGTGACGGCGTTTGCTGCCGAGAGTTACACAGTTCCGGACAACGCCAAGGGAGGGACTCCTTCTCTACTCCAGCAAAGCGGTGATGGGTACAGTTCCATTACGATTTACGATGGTGTGGAAGAGGTAAAAGGCCCTCAGTACACAGGCGGGATGCAGGGGGACTTCTCTCAGGTAGGCCAGCCTAATCCAACCAAATACTACCCGTTTGAAATCACAAACATTGATGAGCAGGGGACATGGTTGGTTGTTAAGTCGTATGAGGTTCCTGAAGGGGTTGACGCCCAGAACGAACTGGTGGAGCATGATATGATCCGAAACGGGACACGGTATGAGGCCCGGGACATTCTGCTGAAGAAAACCCCTGGCAACACCGACAGCCGGGAGGCCAGTAAAAAGGTGACAATCACCTCTGACACCAAGGACAAGACCAAGCTCATGGCGCAGCTGGAGGAGACCACCTTCTACGCTGAGGCGGGCTATGAGGGTTACTTGAAGCTGGACCCTGACAGCATCAAGACCGAAGTGAGCAGCACCACTAACTACAGCTACCCGATTACCGAGAAGAAGGAATACACGAACCTTGATCGGAATGACCCGTCTCTTCTCGAGAAGACCATCACAAAGAACGGCGTCACCCTGAAGCTGGGCGATGTCAACTGGATGTCCATGGGCAGCACTGTGAGTGGCAGCAGCATTGTTTCATCCTACAAGGCCGTGGCGACCTACACCGGCACTGCTTACGGCAGCAAGGCGGACGGTTACATCGTAACCGCCAACTATACTGGTGTGGCTACCAAGGAGGTAGCGGGCGATTATATCTACTCCATTATCTACGCCCCCGCTACCGAGTCCCCGGCAGCTCCGGCTACTCCCCCCACCGATAAGAAGAAGGGTGGGAACACGGTGTCTGACGACAATGGGAATATAACCCTGGGTGACGGCCCTTCCGTACCCGACATTTCGGCAGGCTTCAACGACTTTGGTATTGGTCCTGTTAGAGGTTGGGGATTGGTTGGTGCCATTGGTCTCCTGGCTCTTCTTGTTGCAGGCATTTACTTCCTGGTTCAGAAGCTGAAAGATCGGGAAGTGGTTGAGAGACGGCCACGCCGCAAGGCTGAGAAGGCTCCCCGCAAGTTTCCGGCACAGCGTCCCCGTCGTGCAGAGGAAGACGAGGATGAGGATGAGGAAGATTACAAGGACGAAGATGAGGACGACGGCGATTATGAGGACGATGATGAAGATGATGACGACATTGATATTGATGACGATGCCAGCATCTATCTCCCGCCCCGTAAGAACGGTGTCGTAAGCGTTTCTGTGGATGACGACCCCGAGCTGAGCGCCTTGTTCGAAGGAGGTAATGCCGATGACGAGAACGATGGGGACTACGAGGATGAGTCCGAGGATGACGACGAACCCGAGACCGAGGCGGCGGATGCCGGCGCCGAGGAGGATCCCGAGCCCGAACCCGAGGCGATGGATGAGGAGGATTCTCTGGAGTTCACCGAGGACGAGAATGACAAACAGTAATTTCCGGAAATTGTTTCGGCAAAGGGGGAAGAGAAACCATGTGGACCAGATTTCAGCATACACCTGATGAAGACTATGACCTTGATTACGATACCGACTACGAAACCGAACGGCGTGGTCCAAGCAGCCTTGCGATTGGGCTTATGATTGGAATCCCGCTTGCGGCTCTCTGTATCGCAATGATTGCCACGGGCGCTAAAGGCCATTACCAGAACGGCGGTGCGGCTAAACCCATGACCGAGCCGGTGTATGACCGACCGGCCTACACCGCAAACAGCAAGGCCCCGTCGGACATCAACTTCCTGGACAAGGAGATTGAGTACGCCACAGGGAATGGGACTACGGTCGTTACTCCCCAGGTGACACGCCCTTCGGAAAACGACGAGGGGCGGACCGCTAACGGTGGCTACTTCGCTGCTGATTTCACAGGGGTGCTCGTGGACAAAGCGCCTTCCACCCCACGCCCTCAGCAGCCTTCAACTCCCGTCCGTGATGATGACGGGGACCAGGATGATGACCGTGGGTCCGGGGTTCGGGATGACAACAAGAACGAGGGCGATGATGACAAACACCCGAGTTCTGGCAACAACCAGGCAGCCAACACAACAGATTCTGGCGGCGCCTTTGTGGAGAGGGAAGGAAACGACATCTCCGACCAGATTTGGAAGGACGATAATGTGACCACCTACAATAGCTTCACTCAGCTGGATGTGGTGGCTGACACTGGCGGCAGACTCGGCAGCGTCTCCATCCCCAGTATCAATCTCAATGTGGGCATTTACAAATCCGATATTGATGAGATGGAGGCTATGAACAACGGCGTGGCGCATTTCAATCTTACCTCCAGCTGGGACGGTAATGTGGGGCTTTGCGCCCACAACTGGACCGAGAGCGGAAACGGTGCTTTCTTCCGTGACCTGAACAAGGTTAAGAAGGGGGACACCATTACCTACACTACAAGCCTCGGCACCCGGACCTATAAGGTTTCCAGTATTGACACCATTGATGAGTCGGATTGGAGCTACCTGAGCCGTACCGATGACAACCGGCTTACTCTTATTACCTGCACATTCAATGACAGCAGCAAGCGGCTCTGCGTCCAGGCGGTCGCTGTTTGATATGAGTCCATGGCTCTGGAGGATAAATACGGCGATGCCAGTCCTGCTTCGGTGGATGACGAGCTGGCAAAGATGAAAGCCGAGCTTGGGATTTAAGCCTCCAGCTGGCATTTGTATGGGGAGGAGAGTTTTTATGGGCATCACGCATGACACACGCCGAGAGAGTTACCAAAAGGTGGATATTTTAACCCGCCAGAAAGCTATTCTCCAGGCTTTTGAAACCCATGGAGCCATGACCGCCAGAGAGTGCGCCAGGCACTTGGGCTTCGTCGACCTGAATGGGGTAAAGCCCAGAATCACGGAGCTGTGCCAGAAGGGCGCTCTGGAGGCCATTTGCAAGGAAAAGGACCTTGTCACAAACCGCAGCGTTGCGGTGTATCGTGTCCGACCCACAGGCCCCGGGCCGGACGCTCAATTAAGGTTAAGTGGGGATCCGCCCCCTTAATAATATCATTTTTTTGAGAGGAGGAAGGTAGTTTTTCAGGATGGAAAGGCTACTGCACAATGACATGAAAAATCAAATCAAGCGCATTTCTCATCTTGCCGTCGCTATGACGATGGCGGCGGCAATGACAGTTCCTGCCTTTGCGGCAGCCCCCGATGACCTGTATGTGACGGACGGGGGCAGCACCAGCTTCGGCGGGGCGTTTGGCACCGAGATCAAGTATGATCCGGAGTACCAGGCGGCTGTCAAAGAGGCCCCCGAGGAGGCCAGCCATGTTGTGTCCTTCTATATGAGGACAGGGGACAAGGGCAGCCTTGAGTTCGACTGGGCCCGTATTGAGGGGAGGGATACCCTTGGCGGGGCCAATGTTCCCGGGGTGACGCTTCCCGATGGATGGTACTTTGACGGGTACTATGTCAACGGCGTCAAGTACACAGCCGGCGGGCTTGCTGGGCTGACCCTTACCGGGCCAACTCTGGAGGTTGAGGTTCGGACTTATCCCAGCGAACAGAATGTAGGGAAGGACGACCGAGATGAGACCTACAAAATCCTTTTCTATGTCCGCAGCGGAGATAAGGGCGAACTGACCAACGAGCAGACCACGGTAATCGGGTACGGCAGCAACATCCCCTATAAGGACATTCCCGTCCTGGAGAGCCGGTTTGCAAAGGACTACAGTATTACTGGCTACTATGTGGACGGGGTCAAGTACACCCGTTCCCAGCTTGCTAAGCTCGACATCACCGGGGACCTGGACATTGAGGTGCGTACTTACCGGGATACCGGCAGCCGTGTTGAGGGCAAAACCTCTGGCTGGAAGGATGACCGGGACGAGTATGACTGGGCCTATGACATGGGCATTCAGCTGAAGCCCTGCGGTTGCCAGTACGACCTTTGCCCCCACACCTACAACTATGGTGGGGACATCCAGTACAGCCGGTACGGCGGTATATATGTGGGAGGCTACTATTACCCCGGCACCGCTTGCTTCCCAACTCTGGCTGGCACCTATCCCTATGTGAGTTCTTACGCCACTCCTGCTTTTGGGCAGTGCGCTGTGACCTTCGTTCCCCAGAACGGGCAGGACGCCCTCACTACCTCTGTGTGGGCTGGCGGACGGCTTGCGGCTCCTGTTACCCCCGTGTGCCAGGGGTATCGGTTCTTGGGCTGGTCCACTTCCAAGTACGGGAAGACCGGCTACTGGGACTTTAGCCGGGATACCGTGAACCAGAGCTTGGTGCTGTACGGGATCTGGGCGAAGGCTCCCAGTACCTCTTCTGGAACTACTGCCCGCACCCCCGTGAAGGAGACCATCATTGATGTGGATCTCGCCGGGTATTGCCGGGTCACTCTGAAGCCGGGCAACGGTCAGGAGTATGACCCTGTGGCCGTGAAGCAGGGTAACGCCCTCCGTATCAATGGCAATCCCACCTGCAAAGGCTACACCTTTGTTGGCTGGGCCAAGGATGCTGATGGGGAAGAGATGTGGGACATGAACCGTGATAAGGTGACTGGCAACCTGACCCTGTATGGGGTCTGGGAGAAGACCAGGACCACTACTCCCACTCTTTAATCCCCTCTGTTCGAGGAGGGAGGGGCCAGCGGTGATGCTTCTGGCTCCTCCCTCTCCAAAACCAAATCAATAACAAAAAGGAGAAATACTTATGGACGATATTATTACAAGCCTTTCCAGCAGACGAACTGCGATCCTTAAAAAGAAGGAAAAGGTTCAGGCCAACGCTGCCAAACAGGTGGCGGAGCTGGAGGAGGAGCTTCTGGCTCTCGATGAAGCCCTCAAGTCCGTTAAAAAAGCGGTGTCCGGCGTTCTGTGCCCCCACTGCGGCGGCTCTGGCATGGCCCGGGAGAAGGATGCCGACGGGCAGACAAAGGAAACCCCGTGCGATGCCTGCCATGGTACTGGGGTTGCCCGCTCAAAATAAAGCGTTAGGCGGGCCGGGGGTGTAATGCTCCTGGCTCTTTTTTTAGATTTAGAGAGGAGTGAGTTCCTGTGCATTGTCGTAATCTTCGCATCAAATGGGCATTCATGATTGCGCTGACCGTCACTTTTGCCCTGTTCTTTGCTTGTATCCCTGCCCACGCTTCGGATGATCTCAGTCCGCCAGGCGATGAAGAGGCGGTATTTGTTATTGACGACACCCCCGTGCCTATGGCGGAGAGTATCTGGGGCAGCGAACCAGTATCTGTGTATATCACCCGTGAGTTCTACCGGGGGGCCAATACTATTGAGGTCCCTATGAAATACTTCGAAGCAATTCAGGGAAGTACCAAAAGCACCTACGACCAAGCCATTGATGCCTTCTGGGAAGCGGAGCGGCAGAGCTGCTATCTGTTTGGAGATGTAGCTGTTGGGGTCTCTGCTGGCGGTAGCAGCGTAACTATTACCCGAAATTCTTATTTCAGTCTTGCTGAGGAGCAGGAAATGAGAAACGCTGTGGATGCAGAGGCAGAGCGGATTCTGGCAAATATCATCTCTGAGGGTATGAGCGATTACCAGAAAGCCTACGCAATTTACCAATACTGCTGCCAGGCTTCTTACGATTGGACTGCCTACAATGCCATTACCGGCGGGGATTGCAATAACAACGCCGATAAATGGGCCAAGGCTACCACCGCCTACGGCAACCTGATTGAGCGGAAAAGCGTGTGCCAGGGCGATGCCCAGGCTTTCAATGTCCTGGCTCGCAAGGCCGGCCTCACCTCCATGACCGCCACCGGCAAGATGACCAACGGCGGTGGTCACGCTTGGAACCGGGTCTGGTGTAATTCTCGATGGTACGAGGTGGACTGCTGCTTTGGGTATTTCTGCTCCACCTTTAACGCTTACTCTGCCAGCACTGGTGTAAAGTACGGCGGGGTGGGGGTTATGGAAAGCAGCGCCGACCGTTTTTACGGTACTTGACAGGAGATTAACTCCAATTACAATAAGGGCTGTAAGGATCTACTTTCCTGTTAAGGAATGTAGATGTTGAGACAGCCACCATAGGGAGGCCGTGCGTCCGAACGCAGTTGATGCGATAGGATTCGCTGCCTCTTTTTTTGTGGCTATTTATTCGAAAGGAGAAAATCAATGGACTACCAGTGCAAAACCCGCAGCAACTATTTTGCGATAAGGGAGGGAAGAGAGGCAAAGCTCAAGGCTCTTCTCGACCATTGTGGTCTCCGCATGTGGAAGGAGAACGACCCTTATGGCGTAACTCGTTATGCGTTCGGCGTTGATGGGGATTTCGTTGGGATTCCCTATCGCGGGACGATCCCCGAAGAGGATCCCGATGGATGCGGCGGGGATCGCAACGCCTTTTTCAGGGAACTCCAGGCGGTTATCTCTGAGGACGATGCTGTTATCATCCAAGAGGTGGGAACTGAGGCCCTCCGCTATTTTATGACGGAAGCCACCATCGTAACCTCCAAGGAAGTTCAGTTCATCAGCCTTCAGAAGATGGCTGTACGGGAGGCAGCTGAAATGCTGTCGAATCCGAGGTTCACAACCCGGCTCGATTATTAACTCTTGAATTGTCAAGTGAAGTGCAACAGAAGGGAGAAGTGGATTTCAAAGGGAGTT
>CAJUFK010000002.1 GCA_910585535.1 uncultured Angelakisella sp.
GGTCCTGGCACAACCCTTAGCCGCGGAGCGGCGGGGAGGGTCTGCCTGCGGGCGCAGGCCCGGCAGGGGCCAAAGCCAGGTCCTCATCCCCGTGCCGGACCAGAAAGTCCAAAGCCTCGTCCCGGATGCTCTGCACCAACTCCTGGACCACCGGATAACGGCGGCAGGCCTGGGCGCAATAGAAAAGGTAAAGATCCGCCCCGGCACAGTAGCCCTCCAGGGGGATGTACTGGAGCTGGCCGCTTTCCAGCCCGTCGTACCGCTTGCAGGCGGGGGAGAAGGTGACGACGTAGGCCTCCTTTTCCTTTCGGAGCAGGTTGATGGCGTTGCTCACCTCGGTGACCACCACGTTTTTTGCCCCCGACGGCTTCTCGATGAGGTCGTACAGAATGTCACAGAGGGACTCCTCCCGGGGAATGTCCCGAAGGTCCCGGACGTCCGGAAGGAGCAGGTGGTGGGCCTGGAGTTCCTCCAATGTAATGCTGCTGCGCCCGGCCAGGCTGCCGTCCCGGTTCACCAAACAGCCGTAGGACCCGTGGAAAAGGGGGATGGGATCCTGCTCCCAAAGCTTGATGAACCGCCTCAGAGAGCGGTCCTTCTGGTTGCAGAGGGTGAGGGCCAGGGAGGGCCGCTGGGGGTCGTAGGAGATATGTTCCTCTGCCCGCATGGTCATGGTGTAGTTCAGGTTCAGCCCGGGGTACTTTTCCCGGAACCGCAGCAGGATCTCCGGAATGAGAAAGCCCGACAGGGAGGTGTGGACATAGAGATCCACGGCCTGGGGCATGGAATTTTCCGAAAGGGCCAGCCAGTCGCTGTACCATGCCACCATCTGCCGGGCCTGGGGCAAAATCCGCTGCCCCGCCTCGGTCAGCTGGATCCCCGCCTTGTTGCGGAAAAACAGCTTGGTTCCCAGCTCCTGTTCCATCCCCTGGAGGGCTTTGGTAAGGCTGGGCTGGGCGACGTACAGACGCTGGGCGGCCTCGTTGATGGAGCGGGAATCGGCCAGCACCACAAAGTATTCCAGAGTTTTTAGTTTCATCTTTCACCCTCCTTGACCATACAATAGGTTATAGCTTTTTTTCATACAGAAAAATAATTTTCTGTATTATACAAAACTATAAATCAATGATACACTATTTCTAGTGCATTTGTCAAACAGGTGCCGGTACAACGCAAGAGAAAAGTCGAAAGAAGAGAGAGGAGAATCATCATGACAAAACGTGAACGCTTCGAGAAATTCCTCGCCAATCAGCCGGTGGATCGTGTCCCTGTGGCCTTCTTCCATCACTTCTGCGGCCCTGCCGAGTGGGGCAAGGGTTTGGAGAACCAAGACGCCTTCGAGCGCAACGTGATGGGCCACAAGTACGCCCGGGAAAAGTTCGATCCTGACGTCATCAAGATCATGAACGACACCCTGATGATTATGCCCGTGGACGTTTCCTTTGTGAAAACCGCCGACGACCTGCGGAAGGTCCACGCCCCGGCCCTGGATTCCGAGTTCGTAAAAAAGACCCTGGAGCTGACCAAGCGGTCCCGGGCCTTCTATGCCGACAGCGACGCCCCGGTTTACGCCACCGGGTTCTCCCCCTCTATGGTGCTTCGCAACAGTATGTGCATCGGCGGGATCCCCGGGGAAGGGGATGAGAGCCAGCTGATCGGCTTTATCCAGTCGGATCCCGACGCCGTTTCCGCCGCCATTAAGAACATCGCCGAGGACATCGCCGCCATCAACGAGCTGCTGATTAAGGAAGGCGGCGTGGACGGCATCTACCTGAGCGTCAACAACCAGTCCAACTTCTTTACCGATGAGTTCTTCCTGACCTACGTGGCCCCCCACGAGCAGGAGATGCTCCGCAAGGCCAACGAGCTGAGCAAGATCAACCTTCTGCATATCTGTGGCTACCACGGCCGTTCCAACCACCTGCACCTGTTTACCGGCTACGAAGCCGCCGCCTACAATATCGCCGTCTACGCCGAAGGGGTCTCCCTCAGCGAAGGCCGCAAGCTCTTTGGCGGCAAGCCCGTCTTTGGCGGCTACGCCCAGGATACCGTCATCTACAGGGGCACCAAGGAGGAGGTCAAAAAGGCCGCTTGGGAGATTCTGGACGAGTGCGGCCAGGTGGGCGTCATGCTGGGCGCCGACTGCACCGTGCCCAACGACATTGACGAGACCCGTCTGGAATGGGTCCGGGAAGCCGCCATCGAATACGCCCAGCAGCATAAGTAAGGCGAAAGGAGCCGGAAAAGCATGACGAAACGGGAGCGGTTCCAATTATTTTTGGAAAACAAACCGGTGGACCGGGTTCCGGTGGCCTTCTTTCACCATTTTATCCCTTTTGGCGATTTTGGCAAGGGGCTTTTGGATGACGCTGTTTTTGAAAAGAACATCCAGGGCCACCGCCTGGCCCGGCAGCTCTTCGACCCGGACATTGCCAAGATCATGAACGATTCCCTGTTTTTTATGCCCCTGGATGTTTCCTTTGCGGAAAAGGCCTCCGACCTGCGAAAGGTGGAACCGGTCTCGATGCAGTCCCCCTTTGTCCGCCGCAGCCTGGAACTGACCAAGCGGGTCCGGGAAATCTACGACGGCCCCGACGCGCCCCCGGTCTTTATCACCAGCTGTTCCCCCACCTTTGTGCTGCGAAACAGCCTGTCGGTAAACGGGATGCCCAATGTCGGCGGGGACGAGACCCGGATCAAGGGCTTTGTGGAGGAGGACCCGGAGGCCCTGTCGGTGGCCGTTCAGTCCCTGGCCCAGGGCATTGCGGAGTTCAACCGCCTGCTTATCACCGAAGCGGGGGTAGACGGCATCTATCTCAGCGTCAACAACCAGGCGGGGTTCTTCCGGGAGGATGTCTTCCGGACCTGCATTGCTCCCCACGAAAAGGCAGTTCTGGACAGCGCCAACCGGCTGAGCAGGATGAACCTCCTCCATATCTGCGGCATGGCCGGCCGGGCCAACGACCTGTCCTTGTTCACCGATTTCCAGGCCGCTGCCTACAACTGGGCGGTCCACGCCGAGGGGGTCTCCCTGGCAGAGGGAAAGAAACTTTTTGGGGGCAAGGCGGTGTTCGGCGGCTTCCAGCAGACCGGACCCATCTACCAAGGGAGCCGGGAGGAACTGGAACAGGCCGCCTGGACCATCCTGGAGGAAAGCGGCCAGCTGGGGATCGGCCTGGGCGCCGACTGCACCGTGCCAGCCGACATCGACGACGTCCGGCTGGCCTGGGTCCAGGAGGCCGCCGCAAAATACGCAAACCGATAAAGGAAGTGGAACCATGACACCCCAGATCCAAAAGGACTATGTGGCAATCCTGAAGGAGGAACTGGTACCCGCCACCGGCTGTACCGAACCCATCGCCATCGCCTATGCCGCCGCCAAGCTGCGCCAGACCCTGGGCGCGGCGCCGGAAAAGGTGCTGGCGGAGGTCTCCGGCAACATCCTGAAGAATGTAAAAAGCGTGGTCGTCCCCAACACCGGGGGCCTGAAAGGGATCCGGGCCGCCATCTCTGTGGGAATCGTCGCAGGGGAGGCGGACCGGGAACTCCAGGTCATCTCCTCGGTGTCCCCTGACAGACACGCAGCCATCGCCAGCTACTGCAAAGAAACGCCGATAAAGATTGTCTGCCCCGACACCCCCCGGGTCCTGGATATTCGCCTGACCGGGTGGGCGGGGCAGGACGAAGCCACCGTACATATTGCAAACAACCACAGCAACCTGGTCCTGATCCGGAAAAACGGGGAGATCCTATTGGAAAAGCCCCTGGCGGTCTCCGCCGAGGACGGCCTTACCGACAAGCGCTGTCTGAACCTCCGGGATATTCTGGACTTTGCCTCTTCTGTGGACCTTTCCCTGGTCCAGGAGCTGTTGGAGCGGCAGATCCGGTACAACACCGCCATTGCCACCGAGGGTCTCCGGGGGAATTGGGGGGCCAATATCGGCTCCACCCTGCTGAAGGAGTACGGCAGCGACATTAAGATCGAGGCCCGGGCCTGGGCCGCCGCCGGCTCCGACGCCCGGATGAGCGGCTGCGAAATGCCGGTGGTAATCCTGTCCGGCTCCGGCAACCAGGGAATGACGGCCTCCCTGCCGGTGATCCGGTACGCCAAGCATATGGGGGCGGACAAGGAACACCTTTTCCGGGCCCTGCTGGTAAGCGACCTGGTCACCGTCTACCAAAAAGCGGGGATCGGCCGCCTGTCCGCCTACTGCGGCGCTGTCAGCGCCGGGGTAGGGGCGGGATGCGGCATCGCCTATCTCCACGGGGCGGATTATGACGCCATCGCCCATACCATCACCAACGCGGTGGCCATTCTTTCCGGGACCATCTGCGACGGGGCCAAGCCGTCCTGTGCAGCCAAAATCGCCGCGTCGGTGGACGCCGGCATCCTGGGCTACCAGATGTACCGGGAGGGCCAGGCCTTTTTAGGCGGCGACGGGATCCTGGCGGAAGAGCTGGCAGACACCATTGCCAATGTAGGGGTTCTGGCCCGGGAAGGGATGCGGGGCACCGACCGCACCATCCTTGAGATCATGACGGCATGATCCCCTACAAGAAAGGAGAGTAGTATTATGGAGAACAAAGAAAAGACCGGTTTCGCAAAAACATTTTCCATCTGGTTCGGCCTGGGCGCCCTGATGTTCGGCACCTTCTGCGGAGCCAACATGGCCTCCGGCGTTTATGCGGCAGGGTACATTGTCACCCTGGGCGGCGGCTGGGCCTTGGTCTGGCTGGCGATGTTCTGCTTCGCCATGTCCTTCTTCTGCGCGGTGGGACTTAACTTTGTCCGGGCCTTTAAGGTGAGCAATTACAACGCCTATTATCTGGCCCTGTACAACGTCCACAAGCCGGACGCCAACCCCATGCTCCGGGGCGTAGTCACCGTCTTTTTCGACCTGTACACCATGGCCATGGGCGTGGTTACGGTTGCAGCCACCATCTCCCTTTTTGCCGAGCTGATGAACACCCTTTTGGGGATCCCCTCTGTGGTGGCCAGTATCGCCGGCGTTCTGCTCTTTACCGTGCTGACCATCTACGGCGCGGCTTTCCTGCGGAAGTTCAACACGGTTATGACCGTCTCCCTCATCGTCTGCCTGCTGGCGATCCTCATTGCCGTGGTGAGCATCCGGGGCGGCGTGCTGCTGGAGCGGATCGGCAACTTTAACATCGGGCCGGAATGGGGCCTTGCAACGATTCCCGCCCACTTTATGATGATCCTCAACTACTGCTTCACCAACTCCAGCTGGGGTTCCACCCTGAGCAACTATTCCGACCAGATCCAGACCAAGAAAGACGCCATCGGCACCGGGGTGACCATCGGCGTTCTGGTTACGCTCTTGTTCATTATGACCGGCCTTATCGTCCTGCCCTTTATGCCTGAGGTCATGGCCGGCACCCCCATCCTGATGATCTGCCAGCAGTATCTTTCCCCCGTCCTGACCATTATCTACTGGATCGTGGTCATCTTCTCGGTGGTCTCCACCGCCCCCAGCTTTACTTACAATTTCTCCAACCGCTGGGTCACCCTGTGGAAAGGGGAGCAGGTCTCCAGAAAGGTTAAGTTCTTCATCCTGTCCCTGGCCTATCTGGTGGTGTGCTGGATCATTTCCGGCGTCGGCCTGATGGCTATTGTCCAGAAGGGCTACATCATGCTGGGCAAGATTGCGCTCTTCGCCATCGTCATCCCGCTGTTCATCTCCATCCCCCGGGTTTGGAAGAAGGACAAAGAGGACGCGGCGGCATAAAAAGAGGGCTGTTACACAGAAAAAGGGGGCGCGGTATCCGCGTCCCCTTTGTTTCAGCGGCAACCCCCCGGTTCTGCCATCACGGACCCCAGGGCCGGGCAGGAGCCGCCAGGGACCGAAGGCGGCCCAGGGCCCTGGAAAGCCTCCGGCTTATGGTGCAGGGGGCAACCCCCAGCAGCTTTGCCGCCTGGACGGCGCTCATCCCCCGGATGAGGCAGAGATCCACCGCCTCCCGCTGGCTTGCGGTGAGGCAATGCTCCAGCCCGTAGGCCAACAGCCGCCGCCGGAGTTCCCGGCCGAAGTCCTGTTCCTCCTCCGGAAGGCAGGCCGCCCCGGGCAGCCCCTCCCAATCCCCCAGGTATTCCCGGCGGCGGCTCCCCGCCAGGGGGGCGCAGTCGGCCCTACGCATAGTATTCCCGGAGGTAGCGGGACAGACTGCGAAGGTCCATCAGTTCCAGGCGCATCACCTCCTCCCGCCGCTCCAGGTCCCGGGCCTCTTCTCCCCGGGCCCATGCCAGCTGTTCTCGGATCCTTTCCAATCCCTCCGCCAGCCGCTCCGCCGATTTGCCGTACTCCTCCGCCAACTGCCGCAGATCCATCTTCACAAGTCCTCCGTTATTCGGGCCGGTCCCGTTCCGCTGGGGGCGGGGCATCTTTCCGCCTGCCTGGAGAAACAGAACCGGCACTGTTCCCGCCCTGCCGCCGCAAAGGGAGGACGCCGGCAGGGTTTGTTGACCTCTTTGGGGACGGGGATCCCCGAAGAAAAAGAACATTTGTTCTTAATTCCAGGGTACCACAAATTTCCTCCGCTGTCAACCGCCGTTTTTCCGCTGTCCTTGTATCGGGATAGTCAACGGACCATGGATTGTTTTTTCTTCGGGGTTCTGGTACAATGGAAGAAAGGGGGTGAACGGATGTTCCGGCACTGGCTTCGGGAGGCCCGGGAAAGCTTCGGTTTGACCCAGGGGGAATTGGGGCGGCTGGTGGGGATCAGCCCCAGCGCCCTGGGGATGTACGAGCAGGGACGGCGGCGTCCTGGCCCCAAAAGCCGGGCAAGGATCCAGGAGTTTTTCAGGGAGCGCGGGGTGGAGATGCCCCCTCCGGGGTCGGGAGATCCGGAGGGAGATCTCCCCATCGGCTCTTTGTACGGTTCCCGGCTTTGACCGGTCTGTCCGGCCTGGGACAAAGGGTTTCTTGTCCCAGGCCGGTTGGTCTTTTATATGGTGTAAAGTTCGTACTGGTTTTCGCAGGGATTCCCCCAGCAAAGATAGGCGCTTCCCCGGTCCAGGCAGTAGATGGTGGAGGCGATGGTCTTCAGGCCCTTTTCCGGACAGTGGTTGCAGATGGACCCAGGGTGCCCCTGGTGGTCCCGAAGGGCTTCCATCATCGTCTCCGGGGTGATGGCGCCGGTCTGCTTCCCCAGGAGATACCAGAGCCGCTGGCCCCGGAACTGCCGTCCCTCCTCGGGACGGAACCGGTCGATTTGTGGATTTGCCAGGAAATCGTTCCCGTGGCCCAGGACCCCGCGGGCCGTTTCTATGGTGTAATTTTCCAGGGGATTGGTCTCCCGCAGCAGGACCTTCTTGTCCTTGGCGGAACCCACCAGATAGTTCAGCGAAACCTTGGGGCGGAACTCGTCCAGGATGCTTTGGGCCTCCGCCATGGAGCGGCATTGGAGGAGCCGGCGGCGGAGGAAGTTGGTGGGGATCGCCGCCTCCGGCCGGTCCAGGGTGGAGAGAAGGGTGGCGCAGGCCAGGCCAAGACCGTGGCTGTTCATGCCGCTTCGTACCAGCTGCCCCGGCTCGGTAAGGGCCAGGATCCGGGTGCCGTTTTCTTCGTCGATGTGCAGAACGTACAGGTCCTCCCCGATAAAGGGAGCGTTGTCCCAGTTCTGGCCGACAATGGTCTCCCCTTCCGCCGAGGCGGAGGGCTCCACCCCGTACAGGGTGCATTCCGCGTCCTCCGGCGCGGCCTTGGCGGCCTCCCCCTTGGAGAATTTCAGCAGCTCATACCGGGAGTTCAGGAGCATAACCACCGGAAGGGGGACCCCGGCCCCCTGGGCGATTCCCCGGGCCTCCTCCATCAGGTCCGGGAGGGTCTGTTCCAGCAAAGGGACGGACTCCATCGCCTTGGCTTTGGCTTCCTCCCAGCGATACCCCTTTTGGGAAAAGGAATGCCGGTACCCCTGGCAGATCCTTTGGATCTCCGCCGACACCTGGGAACCGTGCTGCACCCCCCGCTGAAACGGGTGGGGACTTTTTATGTAGATCTCTTTGAACCTTGCCATTTGGTCCTCCTGTTTTTATATAATTTGTGCGTTTCCGGGAAGCGTCTGCCTCCTTTGAAGGCCAGACGCTTCCCGGAAACTGAAAAGAAATGAGGAAAGCGATTATCTGGATGGAACCCTCTTCTCCTCCCGGGTGTTTTCCAGGGAGATGAGAAGGATGGAGAGGAGCATCAGGCTGTACCCGGCCCAGCCCGCCAGACTGGGGAAGACCCCGTAGATCACAAGGTCCATGCAGGTGTTGGTGATGGGCTCCAGCATATTGAGGAACGCGGCGGTGGAAGCCCCCAGCAGGCGGATACCGCCGCAGAGCAGCAGGACGGCGGCCGTCCCCATCAGACTGGAAGAAAGGATGGCGGGCCAGGCGCCAAGGGGGACGGACAGGGCCAGAAGATCCCCGGCATCAAGGGCGTAGTATCCCAGAAGGAAGGCCAAGCAGATCCCGCCCCCGTAGAAAATCACCAGGAGGGGGTCCAGGGAGCGAAAGGAGGCCTTGTCCATTGCAATGACATAAACACCGTAGGTTAGGCCCGAAAGCACAGCTAAGACGATTCCCCAAAAACTCCCGCCTCCGCTGATCGTGGCCAAAAGGACCACGCCGCAAAGGGCGGAGATAAGAGCCGGCCTTTTCAGCCCTTCACACCGTTCCCGGAAAAAGAGACGCATCATCACCATGACCAAAACGGGATAGATAAAGTGGCAGATGGTGGCTGTGCCCATCTCCACCAAAAGGTAGGAACTGGAAAGCAGCAGATTGGTGAGGCCGAAACCGGCGGTGCCAAAGACGGCCAGCTGGGCCAGCTGCCGGGGGGTCACCTGGAAGGAGATCCTCCGGAGGGCTGTTCCGCCGGCGGCAAGGAGGACCATGACCAAAAGGCGGAAGATGGTGAGGGGCAGAACCTCCGCCCCTCGGTCGCTGGCCTCCTTCACAAAGACCGGCACAATCCCAAACAGGATGGATGAGGCCGCCACCATACCGAAGCCTGCCCCGCCGGAGGCAACAGGCGGACGTTTTACAAAAGACAATTTAGGCTGTTTTCTCCTTTCCGGCCAGCTTGCGGAGCCCCTTCAGCAGGGGGCCTCCCGCCAGCATCAGAACGGCTACCAGCAGCAGGGCCATTGCGATGGGGCGGGTAAAGACGCTGGAGACATCCCCCTTAAAGGCCATAATGGCGGTGCGGAAGTTCCGTTCCATGGTGGGGCCTAAAACATACCCCAGAACAATGGGGGCAAAGGAGATGCCCAGCTTGTTGAGGAAGTAGCCCGCGGCACCCATCACCAGCAGGACCCAGATGTCAAAGATCCGGTTGTTGGTGGTGTAGGCTCCGATGATGCACATGACCATGATAACTGGATAGAGGTAGTTCATGGGCAGGCTTAAAACCTTAATAAAGCCCCGGATAAAGACGATGTATAGCAGGTACATAAAGACGCAGGCCAGAATATAGCTGACGTAGATGGAGCCCACGATCTCGATGTTGTGGGTAAAGAGGAGGGGTCCGGGGGTGACCCCCTGGACGATAAGCCCTGCCATCAGCACGGCGGTAATCATGTCCCCCGGAATGCCCAGGGTCATCATGGGGATAAGGGCGCCGCCGCAGACGGCGTTGTTGGCGGCCTCCGGGGCCACGATCCCCTCCGGGCAGCCGGTGCCGAACTCCTCCGCCCGCTTTGAGGTGGCCCGGGCCTGGTTGTAGGCGATAAGGGCCGCTGTGTTCTGTCCCACCCCGGGCATAATGCCGATGCCGGTGCCAATGGCACAGGAGGTGAGTACCGTCTTCCACAGCCCTTTGAAGGCACCCCTTTTGGGGATCACCGACTGGTGTTCCTCCGTCTTTAGCTGGGTCATCTTGTCCCTTAGGCCGTTTACCTGGGCCAGCAGCTCCGCCACCGCAAAGAGTCCCATCATGGTGGGCAGGCTGGAAAGCCCGGTGGCCAGCATATAGTTGCCAAAGGTAAACCTTGGCAGGTTGGAGAGGGGGTCTTGGCCCACCATGGCCAGGCACATCCCCAGGACGGCCCCCATCAGGCCCTTTATCATGTCGTCGCTGCACAGCTTCACCACCACCGACATCCCCATGACCCCCAGGGCGAAGTATTCCCAGGTGCCGAACATCAGGCCCACATCCGCCAGGGCCGGGGCCATGATGATGAGACAAACGGCGCTGAAGATGCCGCCGATAAAGGAAGCGGAGATGCCGTAGCTAAGGGCCCGGTAGGGCTGGCCCTTTCTTGCCATAGGCGCGCCGTCAAAGCAGGTGCAGATGGCGGCGGCGTTGCCGGGGATGTTCAGCATCACCGAGGCCACCAGTCCCCCGGAAACGCCGCCGACATAGATGCCGATGAGCATTGCCAGCCCCCGGCTGGCCGACATGGAGAAGGTAAAGGGGAGCATCAGCGTCACCCCCAGGGCCCCGGTGAGACCCGGGATGGCGCCGAAGATCATCCCCCCAAAGGTCCCCAGGACCAGGTAGAGGATGGACAGGGGATCCCCAAGGATCGTTTGCAGGCCGACAAAAATGCTTTGATAGGTCTCCAAGAGCAGACCCTCCTTTTGGGAAAAGTTTCCGCCGCCGGGTATCCGCAGAAAAGCTGGACACCCGGCAGCTTTGGCTTACTGACCAGCTACCAGTTCTTTGTAAAGAACGGTGTAGTTGTCGTACCAGGTATCACCAAAGGCGTGCATTTCCTCATTGGTCATCCAGTAGGGAGCAAGACCCATGTTGTCCAAGACCTTTTGGGTCTCCTCCGCCATCAGGCAGTCGTTCAGGTCCTTGGTCAGCTTTTCCACAATGGCGGGGTCGGTTTTGGGGTGGGCGTCCCAGCAGCGGGTGAGGCCGGTGGTGATGTCGTACCCCAGCTCCTTCAGAGTGGGGGCGTCGGGGAAGTACCGGGAGCGTTCCTCACCGGTGACAGCCAGAACCTTCAGCTCCCCGCTGTCCACCGTGGCTTTGGCCCCGGAGACATAGGCATAATAAACATCGGCGTGGCCGCCCAGAACAGCGGCCCGGGACTCGTTGGCGGCGTTGTAAGGAATGTAATTGAAATCCAGTCCTGTGACCTGAAAGATCTGGGCGGAATCCAGGTAGTTTTTCCCCGCAGCCCCTACCGAAGCCCAACCCAGTTCACCAGGGGTGGCTTTTGCTGCGGCGGCCAGTTCCTCAAAGGAATTGTAGGGGGAGTCGGCCTTGACGCAGATGATTCCGGCGTCAAAGACAAAGTTCCCCAGGTAGTTCATATCCCGGAAAACCGGCTCGGCCAGAGTGCCGCAGGCATAAGTGCTGGCCATAACCTCGGGGGAGTGCATCAGCAGGGTGTAGCCGTCGGCGTAGCCCTCGTCGTGGAAGTAATCCAAAGCGGTGGCCTCCGGCCCGGTGGTGTTTTGGATGACGAAAGTATAGCCCCATTTGCTCATTTCGTTGCCAATGGCCCGGGCGGTAAGGTCATGCTCGCCGCCGGCGGAGAAGGGAACGATGACGGTAATGGGTTTGCCGCCGGGGTAGTCGATCCCTGCACCGGGGGAGGCTGGGGAAGCGGGGCTCTGGCCCCCATTGGAGGAGGCGCCGGGAGCGGCGGAACAGCCCGCCGAGACCAGGAGCAGGGCGGCGGTTATCAGCGAAGCAAGAAGTTTCTTCATGGGGGATCTCCTTTCAATTACAAGGTCAGATTGATGAGGCGTCCGGCGGGAAGGCTGGCGGAAAGGGCGACGGTGAAGCTGTAGTAGATGGCCAGTGTCACCACAACGGACAGAACCAGCCAGAGGAGGGCCTTTCGGGTCAGCTTCTTTTTGTCCTTTTCCGGTCCCTCCTTGATGGTGCTGTAAACGGCAAAGAGAACGAACAAGAAGAGTCCGGTATCCAGCACAAAGCCGATCTGCCGGAGCAGAAAGACGTAGACGCAAAGCCAAAGGGTGGTAAAAACGGTGATCTTGGTAAAGATTGGCACAGCCTCATCCTGGGGCTTGTTTCGCAGGGTGCGGAGGAACAGAAGGACGCTGAGGAGCATCAGGCAGCTGAGCCAAAGGATGAGGTAGGTGTCCGCCCGGGCCAGGGTGTACTTCATCACCCGGTCTTTCAGCGCAATGCCGTAAAGGATATTCCCTGCGCTGACCAGGAACATCCCAATGGAAAGGTACAGGTCCCTTTTCCACTGCTTCATGGTAACTCCCCTCCTTGTTTTTGGGATACGCCCCGGGGTCAGTGGCCGTTCTTTGTATATGCCGCGATCTCCTCCCCGGTGGCGATCCAGATATTTTTCCGCCCCAGCCGTTCCAGAACCTTTTCCACCATGAACATCCGTCCGGGGGAGCCCACCGTCTGGGGGGTGAAGGAGATGACGTAACAGTGTCCCATATCGCAGCTGGCCTCCAGCTCCCACAGCCAGTTGTTCAAAACGTCGTCGTAGACGGCGATCCGGGATCCCCCGGCGGGGAAGATGCCCCCCCAGGCGAGGTACGGAAAATCGGTCAGCTCCCAACGCATGGGGATCTCCACCAGGCCGTCCTCCCGGAGGTAGGGAAGGTCGTGGTCGAACATGGAGTTGTCGTAGAGGAATCCCTCCTCCCGGACGATGGACAAGGTCTCTTTGGTGCAGTCCCCCTCCGGCAGGCGGAACCCCACCGGGGCCTTGCCCGTCAGTTTGCGGATGGCCTCGGCACCCCGTCGGAGGGCCTCGGCCTGCTCCTGGGGCGTCATTCGGGAAAAGTTCTCATGGCGGTAGCCGTGGAGGGCGATCTCGTGTCCCGCCTCCGCCGCCCTTTTGACCACAGGGGCGTAGCGTTCCGCCACAATGCCGGGGACAAAGAAGGTGGCCCGGACCCCGTGGTCCTCCAAAGCGGACAGGAGGTTGTCCACTCCGCGCTTAGGGCCGTACTCCCCCATGGAGCGGTGTTTTGGCGTGTCGTACAGCCGGTCCATCCCCAGCCAGATGTACTCTGCGTCCAGGGTGATGGCCACCATGGCGGCGGATTGCCGGCCGTTGGGCCAGCTCATTCCCTCGTTCATCCTTCCGTCCCCCCTTTCCCGTCCTGCTCCCGCCACCAGGCGGCGATTTCCCGGCCGGTGGCGAACCACACGTCCGGCTTTTCCTTCATGTAGTCGATGACTTCCTCCAGCAGCTGGGCCCGGCCGGGGATACCGATGATCTGGGGGTGGAGCATCCAGGACATACAGCCCCCCATGGCGTAATAGCCGTCGAACTCGTGTTTCCAGTTGGACAAAATCCCCTGGTAGCTGGAGATCCGGTCCTGGCCCCTGGGCTGGGGAGGATCGTAACTGTAGACAAAGGCGGGGTAGTCGTCCAGTTCCCACCGGGCGGGGATCTCGATAAAGCCGGTGGGACCCTGGCCGAAATCCCAGCGGTAGGGGCGGTCGTCCCCCCGCATGGAGCTGGAATACTCAAATCCCAACTGCTGGTGCCAGATCTGGGGGGCGTCTGCCTGGAAATCGCAGGAGGTGGCGACGTACCCCACCGCCGGTTTCCCGATGAGACGCTGGAATACCTCCTGGGAACGCTCCACCACCTGGATCCACTCCTGGGTGGTCCGGTCGGTGTACATCCCAACTTCGTGGTCGTAGCCGTGAAAGCCTACCTCGTGCCCCAAGGCGTCGATCTTTTTTACCATGTCCGGATAGCGTTCCGCGATCTGGCCGGGGACGAAGTAGGAACAGGGGATCCTCTTTTTTTCTGCCAGGTCCAGCAGGCGGTCCACCGCCCGGGTGGGGCCGTACCGGCCGTAGGAAATCCGGCGGGGGGATTCGGCGCCTGGGCGGTTGTAAAGGGACTCCCCGTCCACGTGAATGGTAAACAGGACTGCACATTTTGCGCCGTTTGGCCAACGAATCTGTTCTCGTTTCAACTCTACTTTCTCCTAAAAACTTAGTAGCCTTCGGTACCGAAATTTTTTGTGAACCGGCACCCCAACGGGCGGCCAGGTCCTTAAGAAAAGTGTAGCACGCTTCCGGGCCCCCGTCCAATGCCAAAAGGCAGATAAGAGTTATACCAAAAATTTCATAACTTTTTATCGATCCATACAAGAAGCCCTTCGGTTCTTGTGCATCCATCTAAAAATCCCGAAAGGGCCGGATATTCCGCGCAAAAGAAACCCTTGTTTGATATAATAAGAGACAGATTTTACCTGCCGCGGAGGAAAAAGAAATGATCTACTCCAAATACGAGTATGTAGCAAAGGTTGCGGAACTGCGAAGCGTATCAAAGGCGGCCCAGGCGCTGTACATCTCCCAGCCGGCCCTGACCCGAATCATCAGCAACATTGAAAAGGACCTTGGGATCAAGCTGTTCAACCGGTCGGTGATTCCCCTGACACTAACCTACGCCGGGGAGCGTTTCCTGGAGGAATCCCGCCGGGTCCTGAACATCGACAAGATGCTTCACAAGGAGATGCAGGAGATCGCGGAGCAAAAACGGGGGCATCTTTTTATCGGCGCAGATTACGCCGCCAGCGCCCTGTGGCTCCCCCATATCCTTCCCGTTTTCCACAAGGAATACCCGGGGATTAACATCAACCTTTGCCCTCAGGTCTCCTCCATGTTTGAGGATGAGCTGCTAAAGGGGAACATCGACATGGCCTTTACCACCATGCCCCTGGCGAGCAGCGAGCTGAATTATCAGTTTCTCTCCTCGGTCCGGATCATTCTGTTCATCCCCCAGGGCCACCCCCTTTTGAAAAAGTATGACCTGGAGGGAAACTCCCTGGAAAATCCCCTCCAGCTTCCCTCCACCGAGCTGAATGGCCAGGATTTTGTGGTCCTCAAGCCCAACTCCGGCCTGGCCAAAGTGACCAACAGCCTGCTGAGCATCTTCAACATCCACCCGTCCCATGTTCTCACCGCCCCCAACATCGTGGCTGGGTACCGCCTGGCCGCCTCCGGTCTGGGGATCATCTTTGCAACCCCTTACGCCACCCGGTACACCCTGCCGGGGATGGTTCCCGTCATCGCGGAGCTGCAAGATGAGCGGATCCTCTCCCACAATATCCTGGCCTTCCGCAAGGACCGGGTCCTTTCCACTGCAGAAAACCGCTTTGTGGAAATTTCCCGGGAAAAGATACACAACCAGCCCCTGCTGATGCCCCTGACTTTCCAGCAGTGGGAGGAACTGAAATGTTCCACCCCGGAAACGATGAGGGAATTTGAATACTACCCCTTTAACTGACCCAAAAAGAAAAGGCCCCGCTTTTCCCCGAAACGGGGAAAACAGGACCGGCAGCGTTATTGACATTCTCCGGAAAATGGATTACTCTTTTGGTAACGACAAAACAAAGGAGCGTGCTTGTTTTATGGAAAAGATCGCCAGCTTTACCATCGACCATCTCCGGCTGCTGCCGGGGCTGTATGTCTCCCGCCGGGACCGGGTGGGGGCGGAGGTGGTCACCACCTTTGACCTTCGGATGACCCGGCCCAACGAAGAACCGGTGATGAACACCGCCGAGGTCCACACCATCGAGCATCTGGGGGCGACCTTTCTGCGGAACCATCCGGTCTGGGGGGGAAGGACCATCTACTTCGGGCCTATGGGCTGCCGCACCGGCTTCTATCTCCTTTTGGCCGGGGAGCTGGAGTCCCGGGAGATCCTTCCCCTGGTCACCGAGATGTACCGCTTTATCCGGGACTTCCGGGGAGAGGTCCCTGGGGCCTCCCCCAAGGACTGCGGCAACTACCTGGACATGAATCTGAAGATGGCAAATCTTCTGGCGGAAAAGTATCTGAAGGTTCTGGAGGGGATCACCCCCGACCGGCTGGTCTATCCCGCCTGACCGGTTCCAATCATCCCCGGGCCATCAGCCGCTGCAAAAGGACCAAAACCGCCATATGTACCGGATAGAAGGCATAGCAGGCGGTGCGGATGGCCGGGGAAGACCTCCCCGGCTTGCCGCTGCAAAGCCAGATGGGCAGCAGGGCCAGAAGGGCCAGCCCCTGCTGGGGGATCTCCAGGGTATGGCCCAAAAGGTCCAGGGAGTAGATCATGCCCCCCATCATCCCCACATTGATGACCCACAGGCCCGCCAGCTGAAAGATCCAGGGGTGGGGCAGCCTGTCCGCCAGCCAGAACACCAGAACAGTCAAAACACCGTAGCCGTAATAGTCCACCATGGTCATCATCCCCAGGAGGTACCCGGCGGCGAAGGTCACCGGGACGAGGAGGAAAAAGAGGATCCGGGAGCGTTTTTCGGCCCGGTCCAGCAGGGAGAGAAGGAGCAGAGCCAGGCAGAAGGTAAAGAGGACATTTTGGTGGAAGGGGTAAAAGGCGGCGCCGCCGTACATCAGGTTAAAGGGGATCTCGGAGATCAGGGCCCAAAGGAAGAGACGGCCCAGGTACTTCTTTACGCTTCTGGTATGGACAAAGCCCTGGGCGATCTGGAAGGCAAAGATGGGAAAGGCCAGCCTGCCCACTGCGGTAAGCCAGCCGTTTCCGGGGATGACGGTAGCCCACAGGTGGTCGCAGAGCATCAGGGCCATAGCCAGAAATTTCAGAGTCAGGGAGTTCAGGCGCTTCTGCATCATCAGGCGGTCCCCCATAAAGCCGGCGGTGACAATCGCCGGTCTTGTTCGTTTCTATACTTTTAGAAGTTGTACCATTAGCCGAAGTACGGAGATTGGCGAGACCTCAAAAACGCCGGCATCCTTGGTGGCTTTCAAGTTTTTGCGGCAAAGACAGGCGGAAAAGCGGTGACAATCGCCGGTCTTGTTCGTTTCTATACTTTTAGAAGTTGTACCATTAGCCGAAGTACGGAGATTGGCGAGACCTCAAAAACGCCGGCATCCTTGGTGGCTTTCAAGTTTTTGCGGCAAAGACAGGCGGAAAATTTGTCGCCCAGATGGGTACGGCTTCTTAATTATACCATAAAAAAGACCCAAGGAAAAGACTGGTATTTCCTTGCAGCCGATGTTATGCTTGCCTCTGGACCGCCAGATTACCGTTTGCCTTTTTCGGCAAAATATGCTAGAATGGTTTTTTAAGATAGCGGAAAGGACAGGACACCATGAAACGATCTTTGGCAAGCCAGTTATTTCAAACCGCTGTGGTCCTCTTCGGGACCATCCTCTGCGGTTTTGCCATCCAGCTGGAGCTGTTCAGCGGGGCCGGCGTCGACCCCCTTACCATGTTCGAGGAAGGGGCAGGGCGCACCCTGGGCACCGCCACCGGCAACGTGGCCCTGGCGGTAAACTGCTTTATGCTGCTGCTGGCCCTTCTTTTCAACCGCAGGAAGATCTGGGTGGGGACTGTCATCACCGCCCTTCTGCTGGGGCCCTCCATCAACCTGGCCGCTTGGATGTTTCACAGCCTGGGCCTCCTCCCCCCTGCCACCTGGCCGGGGAAGCTGGCCATGTGCCTGGCCGGAGTGCTGCTCTGCGGGGCGGGCATTGCCATCTATATGCTGCCGGATTACGGCGTAGGGGCCATGGAGGCAGTGATGATCCTCCTGTCGGAAAAGCTGCGCCTTCCCTACGGACCGACGCGCATCGCTATGGACTGCACCTGGGGGGTGCTGGGCTTTTTGCTTGGGGGGACCCTGGGGGTGGGCACCATCATCGGGGCCTTTGGCATCGGCGCCAGCATGGACTTCTGCTACCGCCGCCTTAGCAAAGCCCTGGAAAGCAAGATCCCAACCGGGCGGCCGGAGTAAAATTTGATGTGGACGCGATAACATTACCAAAAACTGCCGTTTCGACACCGGGGGCATGACTTCCCCCGGTTTGTCATGCCCCCTAAGAGCCTGTTCAGGATCTCCAAGTGCGTCGAACGAATGGGGATTTTTCCGTCCTGCAAGGCACAAAAACGAAGTCCAGCCTTTATGGCTTACAAGTTTTTGTAACGCAGCAGGGCGGGAAAAGACCCGTTCGGGCGGCGTGTGGGGAGATTCTGAACGGGCTCTAAGAACCGGCCGGAAAGGAGTTGGATATGGCCGAACCCCAAGTCCCTATGGCCTGGACCGCCCAGTATGTCGCCGAAAACCGCCAGAAATGCCTGAGTTTTTTACAGGCCGCGAACCTGCTGGTTGTCCGGCATATGGAAAAGAGGCGGTACGCCTCTGCGGTTGCCTCCCTGGACCAGCTCCTGGGCGGCCTGGAGGTGATGCACAACAGCGGACAGTTTGGCGATTTGCGTCTGCATCTGTCCTTTCTCTCCTTTTCGGAGGGGCTCATCATGGCCTTTGCCAATCCAGACAGAATGATGAGAGAGGCCGCCGAACTGGGCCGCGCCACCAAATACACCCCGGAGCAGATGCAGAACAACGGCCTGGCAATCGCCGCCGGTCTTTTGGTGGATGCCCGGGATTTTGCCCGCACCGACGAGATGAAGCAGAGCCTGGATCCCCTTCTGGCTGTTTTGGAGCAGGGGGACGCCGCGGTCCAGCAGCTTCGGGATGAGGAGTTTCCCAACTACCCCGAGGAGCTTTTGGAAAGATACCGGGACTTCAACATCCGGCTGTTCGACCCCTTAATCGAAAGGGGAACCTCCCCCATCCCCCTCCCCCCGCCGGGCCGCCATGGCCGGACCGGCGTCCGGGCGGAGATGGCAAGGGAGAAAAAGAAGAAGCCTCCAAAACAAAAAGCCTATCCCCCCGACGGCTTTAAGGGCTTTGGGGATTGGACCTTTGCCAACGGCTGGGATGAGGAGGCGCTGGCCAAGGTGTACCGGCGGGTAAAGATCCGGAAAAACCTTTACGCCGTTTTGGCCTGCACCCCTCTGGTTATCTTCTTCCTCCCCTTTTACGCCAAGGCCAGCGACCTGGCGGAGATCATCCGCACCAGAAATCTGAAGGCGGAAGGCCGGACTTCCAACCTTACGGCGCTTCTCATCGGGTTTTGTATCCTGGGGTGGCTGCTGGTCCCGCCTCTTCTGGTGGGGCTGTTTTTCGGCATCATCATCGAGGTAACGGAATGGGGGATGGGTCTGAGGGAGCGCCTGCCCCGCCCTCAGGGCTGGACCGGAAACGCCCTGCCCTTTCCCGCCCCCGCTGTGGCCCCAAGCCGGTCCTCCGGCGGCCTTCTGGGAAAGATTGCCCTGGTGGTGATCTTCGGGCTGACCCTGGCGGGGCTGATCTTTCTCCTGGCTCCCGGCCTTGGATCTTTTGGGGAAGACCTGATGAGTCCCCTTTTTTCGCCACTTTTCATTGACAGACTGCCCCGCCTCCTGCTATACTGAAACCGGTATTTTCCACACCCTCATTCAAAAAACGGGAGGTATCTGTTATTATGGGCAAGTTCGTAGTTAAAACTGTAAAAACCGGCGTAAAGTTTGACCTCAAGGCCGGTAACGGCGAGGTCATCGCCACCTCCGAGGTCTACACCACCCAGCACGCCTGTGACGCCGGCATCGAAAGCGTCCGGAAAAACGCCGTGGCCGCCAAGCTGGAGGACCAAACTGTGGAGGGCTTCGAGACCGTCACAAACCCCAAGTTTGAGATCTATACCGACAAGGCCGGGGAGTTCCGCTTCCGCCTTAAGGCAAGAAACGGCGAGATCATCGCTGTTTCCGAGGGGTACAAGGCCAAAGCCTCCTGCATGAACGGCATTGAGAGTGTCCGGAAAAACGCCCCCGAGGCCCCTGTTATCAAAGAGGAGCCCCAGGAATAATCCCTGCAACCCCCCAAAAAGAGAGACCGGGGCCGCCCTCCAAAGGGCAGTCCCGGCCTTTTTGTCAAAACGCGATCTTTTCCGCGATGTAGCCTTCCAGCTCCGAAATGGGCATCCGGACCTGGGCCATGGTGTCCCGATCCCGGACGGTAACGCAGCCGTCCGTCTCCGAATCAAAGTCGTAAGTGATGCACATGGGGGTGCCGATTTCATCCTGGCGGCGGTACCGGCGGCCGATGGCCCCCGCCTCGTCGTAATCGATCATAAACTTTTTGGCCAGCTCCTGGAAGATCTTCCGGGCCGGCTCCCCCAGCTTTTTGGAAAGGGGCAGCACCGCCGCCTTGTAAGGGGCCAGGGCGGGATGGAAGCGCATCACCGTCCGGGTGTCCCCACCCTCCAGCTCCTCCTCGTCGTAGGCGTCGCAGAGGAAGGCCAGGGCTACCCGGTCCGCCCCAAGGGAGGGCTCGATGACATAGGGGACGTACTTCTCATTGGTCTCCGGATCGAAATACTCCATGCTTTTCCCCGAGTGGTTCTGATGCTGGGTGAGATCGTAGTCGGTGCGGTCGGCAATGCCCCACAGCTCCCCCCAGTCAAAGGGGAACCGGTACTCGAAGTCGGTGGTGGCCTTGGAGTAGAAGGACAGCTCCTCCTGGGCGTGATCCCGCAGACGCAGGTTTTCCTCCTTCATCCCCAGGTCCATAAGCCACTGGCGGCAGTAGTCCTTCCAGTAGGAGAACCATTCCAGATCGGTGCCGGGCTTCACGAAGAACTCCAGTTCCATCTGCTCGAATTCCCGGGTCCGGAAGACGAAGTTGCCGGGGGTGATTTCGTTACGGAAGCTTTTCCCTATCTGGGCCACCCCAAAGGGGACCTTCTTGCGGCTGGTGCGCTGGACGTTCATAAAGTTGACAAAGATGCCCTGGGCAGTCTCCGGCCGGAGGTAGAGGGTGCTTTTGCTGTCCTCGGTGGTGCCCTGGAAGGTCTGGAACATGAGGTTGAACTTGCGGATGGAGGTAAAGTTCTCCTTGCCGCAGTTGGGGCATTTGACGTGATGCTCCGCCATAAAGGCTTCCATCCGGTCAAATTCCCAGCCCTCGGGGGAGGTGCCGGTCTGGTCCTCGATAAGCTGGTCGGCCCGGTGCCGGGTCTTGCACTCCTTGCAGTCCATCAGGGGATCAGAAAATCCCCCCACATGGCCGGAGGCCACCCAGACCTCGGGGTTCATCAGGATGGCGCTGTCCAAGCCCACATTGTAGGGGCTCTCCTGGACAAAGCGCTTCCACCAGGCCCTTTTTACGTTGTTCTTAAACTCCACCCCCAACGGGCCGTAGTCCCAGGAGTTGGCCAGGCCGCCGTAGATCTCGCTCCCGGCGTAGACAAAGCCCCGCCCCTTGCAGAGGGCGATGATGGTATCCATGGTTTTTTTAGAATTTTCCATCGCGATTCGATCCTTCCTGTTGGATTGTTTGGCCCCGGAAAGCGACCTGTCCGCTTCCCCCGGGCCCTGTAGCAACCGCTATTTATTGTACTTGTACAGAGGCGGAAAGTCAAGATTTCCTGGGGGCCTCCCGAGGAAAAAGCAAGGGCAGGGTCCTGCTCTGTCGAAAAAAGTCCAGGTTTGCGAAAAATAATGCTTGCATTCAGGGGAAGGATGTGGTATACTAAACAAGTACCCCAGCAGAAATACCGCGGAGTGGAGCAGTCCGGTAGCTCGTCGGGCTCATAACCTGACGAACACCATGCAAAGCCCGTGCATAAAAATTCAATACCGCGGAGTGGAGCAGTCCGGTAGCTCGTCGGGCTCATAACCCGAAGGCCGCAGGTTCAAATCCTGCCTCCGCAACCAAAAACCCGCATGGCAAGCCGCTTTGCGGGTTTTCTCTTGCCATTTTTGTGTTAAATTCCAGTAGTAGATGCGGTGCTTTCATTCGTTAGTCTTCATTCACGACTATACACTCCTTTTCTCCCTCTATTCACCCGCTGTCTTGAAGCGGCTTTCCCAGTAGTAGATCGTAGTGAATCATTGACTGCCAGCTGGGAAGGCTCTGTAAATCCGATCTGGTTTACTGCCTCCCGCTTCATGTGGTCCGCGATATGGGTATATCGCTCTGTGGTCTGGGAAGAAGCGTGACCCAAAAGTTCTTGAATGGTCCGCAGATGGATATTACTTTCTGCCAGCCGGGTAGCAAAGGTATGGCGTAAAGCATGGGGAGATATGTGCTTGATCTCCGCCCGCTGAGCGATTCTCTCCACCACCTTTTCAATATGCCGTGGATCAACATAGGTCCCATTTCTGGTGGGAAAGATCAAATTCTTTGGATTTGGCTGCCCACTCCTCTTTTCGTTGATCTTACGCCGGTTGAGCAGGTGGCATATATCATCACGGAGCGGGATCTCAAAATGCTCTTTGCCAGACTTGGTGGTGTCCTGTACAATCAGCTCAGTCTTTTTAGGAGCGTTGGGATCAAAAAGTTGAACCCGGATAACATTCCTGCTGATATTTAACTTTTTGGTTTGGCTGTTGTAGTCATCCCACTCCAGCCCCAACAATTCCCCCAACCGCAAACCGGTGGTCAAAAACAGGAAAATGGCATCTCGAAGTTCTTCCTCTTGAGCGGCTTGGAGAAAGCGTTCCATCTCCTCTTGGGAAAGATACCGAGTGCCTTTGTCGATACGCTCCGGCAATTCGATCCCCTCCGCAACATTGACACGAAATCCCGGAACCTTACCTACTGCTTTTTTAAGCGCCGGATTTAGCACCATATAGATGTTGTAGATGGTTTTGGGGTCCAGACCGCCAGGCTTCCCATCTTTTCTGCCGGATGTGGCCAGAAAATTGATGAACTCCTGGATGCGGTCATCTGTTATGTCGGCCAATCGCTCGTCCAGGAAAAACGGCGCAATGTGGGTCCGCCAAATATTGATGTAAGAGGCCAGGGTGGACCTCTTTATTTTTTTGGCGCCCTTCCTCCTGGCCGCACCGGTTTTCTTTATTTCTTCCGAAGTTTTTGGGTCCCGTTTGTAAAAGCGGATGAAATGATAGACCCACTCGGAAAGGGAAACATCCTGGTATTCGCTGTGTGAAAAGCTGTCCGGGTCCCTAAGCTTCTGGGTCGCAAGGCGGACCTGCTCCTCCTCAAAAAGTTTCCGGGCAGCCTGGCAAGCGGCTTTTGTCTTTGCGGTAAAACAGGGACGAGACCTGGTACCATCGGGGGCGGTGTAGGTGATTTGAAGGAGCCATCCGGTTTTACATTTGCGATAGCTGCCCTCTCCTTTTGCTCTACGGCTGTTTTCATTGGCCATGGTAAATACCTCCAGATAAGATGATGTTGTCAATAAAACTGGAGACATCTGCCATAGGAATCATTTTGGAGGGTTTTACCACGGAAAGGCGAAGCCAGGAGAAGAAGCTGTCCCTTGGGATTCGGATCGTCCTTCCATAATAGTTAGCGGGAAAAACATTTGCCCGAATCAGATTACGCACGCTGGGTGCGGACAACTTCAACAGTTTGCAGAGATCCTTTGTTTTGAGCTGCCGAGGGAAAAGAGAGGTAAAGTCCTGTTCCCAAAAGCCATCCGGTATGATGCGAAAGAGACTTCCGATCTTGGTATGCCGGATATTCCGTTGATGGAGATTTCGATACAGTGTCGTAATATCCATCTGAAACTCTGCACAGGCTTCCTTTGGCGTATAGAGTGATAGAACCATTTTGGATACCCTCCTCTTAGGAACACCCGCCAAAGTATCTGATTTTCAATATGTACCGCATTTTGCGGCATTTTTTCAAGGTGCAAAAAGTCCGTTGGGCTTTTATTGTACCAAGAAATAATTTAAGAATCAATCACTAAGGGAGGTTTCCCGGAACTTTATTTTCGGCCGCCTTTGCCGGTAAAAATAAAAGGCCCCGACCGTTTCGGTCAGTGCCTTTTTTGACATCTACATTCTACCATAGGGTGCGTGGACATTGCAAGACCCAAGCTGTTGTAACTTTGTTGGTCATCTGTTGTAATTGGGAAACAACCCCACCTCAGCCAAGGGCATATACATCTTGACGAGTTTATCCAGCGCCTCATCCCGGTATCGGATCAGTGTCTTGGCGGATACTCCCTTGATCTCTTGTAAATCTCTCCAGGAGTAACCTTCAATGTAATATTCCCGAAGAACAGCCGCTTCTACCGGCGGCAGCTTACTGATATAAAAATCCAGCCTGTCCACAGTAAGGGTCAAGGTAGATAATCTGGCAGAAATCGCTGCCTTTGCCTCTGTTTTTAGCTGTTCCAGTTTTTCGTGGTAAGAAAGAGCGATTCTTGTAGTCTTATCAGATACTCCGCCGCTATCAACTTTTTCAGTTAAAGAGGCGGGAAAGGTCATCGCCTCGATCATCTCATCATCCTGCATACGGTTCAGATTCTTCATTTCAAATTTCAAGGTGTCAATCTCTACCTTCATTTGGTTATAATGCTCTAACAGATATAGAATGTTTTCTCGTAAATCCATACACCCTCCTTTTGATTGGAGATAATATAGGTAATACTTATATTTTCATTGAAATTTACCTATTTTTTGCAACTTCTCAAAATCGCTGCTAAAAATATAGCCGCTACCAATACTCTCCAACACTGTCCCATACGATACTCCCCCTACTTCCTGGGGGGTTATTTTCAAGTTTATACACTTTCCATACATTTTGGGACGCAAAGAAGGTTGATTTACTTTTCTGTCTTCAGTAGAAGGAAGATCAGCCGGGGCAGCCACCCCTTTTTGTGGAAATTGAGCGAAGAAATCTGAATCTTGATTCGCAGGTATTGGAACCATATGTGCCAGCGATAGATGGTGCTGTTTTCACAGCTGAGGCAGTCATATTGTTTTTCAATAGCCATTTCAATACAAGTTGCTAAATACCGTTTATAGGGAATCAAAAAATCGGGCAGTTCATGGTGGATACACAGACAACGAGGGCACTTTAACCGCCGGATGTATAAGTTGAACTTTTGCCCGTCCGATGAAAGAGCTGTCCTCCAGCGGCGACCATATTGTTGCATTACTGTTTTGCAAAAAGGACAAACGGGGCGGATTTCTTCGCTCTGAATAAGAAACAAGCAGTACCTTTTTCTTCCAGCCGATATTGGTTTACGATTATCATATTCATCACCTCCTCTCCTTTCTGCAAAAAACAAAACTGGCTGACAATCCTTCTATGTCAGCCAGTTTTACTTTGTTGGTTGATAAGGCCGCCGTTCCAGCAAGGCATCTACAAAAATCTCAATGGTTTCCTGGTCCTCCGGGGCGCAAAGGGTAAGTTTTTCCGCAATGCGCTGGTAGCGTTCCATATCTGATTTAATTCCCAATAAAAAATAATCCGGTGTTACCCCCAATGCACATGAAATTTTGACAATCGTTTCTATACTGGGGATGGAGGAATGATTTTCAACACAACCAATAAAGGACTTGCTGTATCCGGCCCGCTCTCCAAGCTGTTCCTGGGTCAGATGCTGTGCCCTTCGGAGTTGTTTTATTCGTTTTCCTAAAGCCGCATAATCCACCAATTTTATCACCGTTTTTATAATAACAAATTTATTTTGAGGATTAAAGAATCCATAAAAGTTAAAAGATTCTTATACTGGTATTTTGCCCAATTAAGCTCGATTATTTATGAAAGAAAAACGGCTGCCCGAAGGCAGCCCATAAATTTTCACTTGTGTGGCTTTGCAATCGCCACCCCTCATGGAGATCTGTTGCATTTCATCGTACCGGAAACAGGTTCCATATTTTACAGTTTCGCTCTTGCGCGTATCGCAGAGTATAAGCAGTTCCTCCATAGCTATGTCTGCAATAAGCAACACAACACGCCGAATGATCGACTAAGTGCCGGTTCCTTGCCAAGTAGGCTTCCCGGCTGGGTGTGCTGCTGATACAAACCGTTTTATCATATAACGGCAAAAGCGTTTGGTATCGTTCCTGTTCAGCAATGGACCACCATGAAAAGAATCCGGCAAAGGGGTAGACCAATATCACACGGAGCTGCGGAAACTCTTCCCGAAGTTCAAAAAGAGCTTCGGCCGCTAAAGTGTCAAAACCGATTGCGCCGCCGACACCATAATAAACGACACCCTGTAAAAGCAAGTGCCGAATGGCATCTTTGACAGCGGACCGAAGCGGTAAAATGACCCCTGATGGCAGGCAGCGATGACCGGTAAAGCAGCAAGTAATTTCCTTCTGGCCCGTTCTCAATCAAAATCTCTCCTTTACTCAGACTATATAAAGTCTATCAGTACCCTAATTATATGCCTGCCAACTTCAAAAGTCTATATAAAGTCCTTTTTCGCAAAAGCGGCCCGCTACAATAGAACCAACAAGGACTTTATATCGACCAAAGGGGGTGCATAGTGATTGGATACCCGTAAACAGGTGTCTCTGCGTATTCAGCAGCTATGCGCCGAACACGGCTACAATATCCATTCTCTGGCAAGAGCTGCTGGGATACCTCCGACTACGATAAAAAGTATCATTTATGGAAGCAGCCAAAATCCGGGAATCATAACAGTAAAACTGATTTGTGACGGATTGGGGATTTCGCTTTATGACTTCTTCAATACGGATGCTTTTCGCACCACAGACTTAGAGGATATTGAATGACTTTTATAAAAAATGCGGACCATATCAAAATGGCCCGCATTTTTTATATAAAGATATTGGGGGCCTACCTCGGCCCCTCCCTTCAAGCCGCCTTTTCCAGCTCGCACTGTTTGGCCCGGCGGGAAAGCTCCTGGGAGAAGATCCGCAGGGTCATAAACTCGTCGTCCAGCTGGTCAAGATCCTGGCGAAGAACGGTCTCATACTCCTGCTTCTTCTTCTCCAGGGCGTCGATCTTCATGACCCACCGGGACATGATAGCAGCGCTGCGGCTGTCGGAGGCGATAAGGTCCTCCACCTTCTGCTGGTAGAGGGCGATCTCCTTGCGTACCGCTGTGTAAAACTCGGCGGCCATCTTCTTCCGCTGTTTCTCGCTGTCCATCACCGGCATGGAGTTGACGGTCAGCTCCCCTTTGCTGAGGTTGTGCTGATTCAGCAGCTCCACAAAGTCCTCAAAAAGGGTCACCTGCTCCATGTGAGAACGGGGGACAAAGTACAGCCGGCCATGAATGTTGATCTTCACCGCCTGCATGGCATCCAGGAGGTTACCGGTCAAGGTCTCGATGTGCTTCCTTCCGGCGCATCGCTGATACTGCTCAAACAGCGTCTCCGCCTTCCGAAAATACTGGTAGGGACTGACCAGCGGGTCAAACTCCGGGCTGGCCAGCAGGAGCTGACCGGTCCCGCTCACATACTGGATGTTGGCCAGCTTGGCGTAACGGTTGGTGGATGCGTCCAGGGTCTCCTTCACCAGCTCCCGGCTGAGGACATCATCGCCCTTTTCGTTGTCCCGGCAATAGACCTTGTAGATATGGCCGTCCGCCTTGATGCGGTCGGAAATATCGCTGGTAGCCCGGCGGAAGGCGTTGGAATCGGTCTGCCGTCCCCCGCCATAGTAGGGGATGCCCATAGAATCGCAGATCTCCCGGAGCTTGTCCCGGTCGACCATTACATCGGCAAGGGAGAAATAGACGATCTTTCCCAAAACGCTGGAGGTGTCTCCGGTGACAGCGATGAACCGATCCAGATTGTTTATCTGTGCCATAAAAAAACCTCCTGTCAATATTGGCTGATGGCGAACAAAGGGGTGTCATGCCGCCCGGTCACGGTGATACCGCCGCACAAAGAGCCGGCGGCGAAGGCTGCGGAGGTGGCCCTGCACCGAGGGCCGCCAGCTGTACCTCCTCATCAGGAGGGGCGGAAAAGCGGTTTGCGGATGGTGGGATCTTTTCATGGGAAGGCTCCTTTCTTTTTGGGTGTGCCACGGGGCACACCTTGGGTTTTGGGCAGGTGTGCCACATGGCACACCTTGCTTTAAGCGGCGCTTTCCAACCTGCACTTGCGGGCAAAGAGGTAATCGTCGATCCCGTTGTAACGGTCATCCCAAACAAAGGGTTCATAAGGTATCCCCAACCGGGCTTTGATCTCCGCTTCCATCTTGGAGACAGCCTGGGTGATGTTGGGGTTTCTCATCTGGTCCCGGTCGTAGCAGCCCACCAATCGCTTGATATTCGGCAGGGCCGCCAGGGTATCCGCCAGAAACTCAATATTTCCGGCCCCCGGCACACAGACGAAAAGAGCGTCGTTCCGCAGAAAGCTGGCGACATCCCCTTTGAGACTCCCCTCAGTGACACAGGCGGTATCCTTGGTCAAGTCGCCGGTGACATGGACCCAGGAGCAGGCGGCGGTGCCGTTCTCATAGCCGTACTCCGGGTTGCTGGAAAGCCAGCGGTATTTGCCCCGTGAGGTATCATCCAATCGGATCTGAAGGCCCTGGATGTACCCCTCCGAGCTGAGACACGGGACCAAAAATCCCGGCCTGCCCCAAAGGCTCCAGCCGCCGTCCCTGGTGAAGAAGCCGGGGACGCCGGCCAGAGGGTAACGCTCCGCCAGCCTGCGGGCGATCTTTTGACGCTGCCGCCAATCGGCCGGTACGCTGCGGTAACGGTTCTCTTGGATGCGTTCCAGGGAAAGGCCCCGCCGCAAAAGGTCCCGCCGGTGTTCTTCCGACAGGTCCATCATGGAGAGCATATCGTAGTAAATATCATGGCGGATGCCCAAAGGGGCGAGGGCGGCGGGCGGCTTTCTCCTGGCCTTCTCCTTCCGGGGGGTGAAGCGGAGCGTCTTATCCTGGGTCAACTCCCGGAAAGCGGCTTTGTTGTCCACTCCAAAGACGGCGGCGTAGAGGGTAACGGCGTTGCCGCCCCTGCCGCACTTCTGGCAGTACCACTGGTTCGTCTCGGTGTTGAGGAACAGGTGATTTTTGGTCCCGTCGCAAAAGGGGCAGTACCCCTGTACCTCCCGCCGCCCCAGGGTGCGGTCATCCAGCCGGATGCCGCACCGCCGGGCGGCAGCGAGAATGGAAATTTCGATGTATCTTCCCATGGGTCAGCCGGCCTTTTTGAGTGGGACCTCCTGGAACACCGGGCGGACCGACAGGGGCGCCTGGGCCACCACTCTGGAAACGATAGCCTGTCCGCTGGGGCGGCTAAGGTTGGCGATGGACTCGGCGTCGTCGATAAAAACCGGGTAATTCCTGCCGGTGAGCCGCTTCACCATCTCCACGGTGTAGATGCCCGCCAAAGCCTTTTCCGAGCGGGAAAGGCGGCGGTAATCCCGGCCATTGTAGGTGAAGCGGAACACATCCCTCACTTCGCCGGTGGTTTTCAGCACCTCATAAAGGCGGATCTTCACCGGGCCGGAGGAAAGGTCCTCGAAGGTCAGCTCCGCCCGCTTGGCGGCGTAATTGGCGGCGGCGGTGAGCAGCACCTTCTTTTGCCGGATGGCCTTTTTGATCTCCTCGATCTTCTCCCCGGTGTTGTCGGTCTGCTGGCTGAAAATAGTCTCCTGGGCGGCGTAGTCGGCGTTCACCTGGAAAAGCTGCCGCTCCAGCTCCTGTAACTGCTGGTATTGGGCCGGGTCCAGGTTTCCCTGGTCCAGCTTTTCCTGGACGGTCTGGATCTCCCCGGACAGCTCTTTACACTGGCGGTCAAAGTCCGTCTGTAACTCCCTGTACTGGTCTAAAAGGGCGGAGCGGGCGGTCTGTAATTTCTGGATGGCGGCACCGGCTTTGGCAAGGTCCGCCTGCCGGAACTCGGCCCACTTCTCCTTGGCGGCGCTGTCCAGCTGCTGAAGCTGGGCCAGCTGGGTTTTGAGGTCCTTCCCCCTGGCAACCACCTCCTGCAACTGTTTGGTCAGGCCGTCTTTGATCTCCGTCACCGCCTGGGGGGTCAGTTCCCGGCGGCAGGTGGGGCACACTCCTCCGGGCCGGATGGACTTGCCCGCCTGGGTGACCTCGGCGTGCTTCTGGTAAGCCGCCTTCAGTTCCCCGGAGAGTTTTTCCGCCTCCGGCTGGTACTTGCTTTGATAGGCGCCGGTTTTCAGCTGTTCCAGGGAAGAGACTGCCCTGCCGATCTGGGCGTCTAATTGAGAGGTGTCTGGCAGGGCCGGTTTGTCCCGCAGCAGCTCATCGTACCGCAGGTGCAGTTCCTCCTGCTGTGCTTGTAAGGCTTTCCGGTCCAGACCCCGGCCCTGGACGGCTTTCAGCTTGCCGATCTCCTTTTCCACCGCCTGCTTCTGCATCCGCAGCAGGGTCAGGGATTCTCCGCTCTCCTTCCGCTGTCTGGCGAGAAGGGCACTTTGCCCTTCGCAGGCGGTGATGGCGTCGGTCAGCTCCCGGATCTCCTCCCGCAGTTTTGCAGCGAAGTCCTCCGGAGAGGGGATGACCTCCTCCCGGAGGAGCTGCCGGTCAAAGTCGCTGAGGGCCGTCAGCACCGTTTCATGCTTTACCGGCGGCAGAACGGATTCCAGCAGCTTTTTTCCTTCCTCCCGCAAAACCTCGATAAAGTAAAGCGGATTGAAGATGGAGAGAAAGGTATCCCGGTCCCCGAACAGGTCGTTAAGCCTGGCCTGGGTGACCTTGTAGGAATCCAGGGTGATGGTCATTTTGTCGTTCTTCCGCTGGCGGATCAGCTGATGAGCGACTCCGTTCTGGTCCTCGAAATCCAGCCAGATTACAATGCTGGGAGCGGCTTCGCTGTACATCCGGTCGATGCGGCTCTCGCCCCAGTAGGTCGTCCCGGTGACGGCAAAGGCGATGGCGTCCGCAATAGAGGACTTCCCCACATGGTTGCTCCCCAGGATGTTGGTGATCTCCCCGAAATCGAAGTTCACCGGGTCGGCAAAGCACTTAAAGCCGCCGATTTCCAGGTGTTTAATCCGGAAGCTGGTGATCTTGTCCATAAACTGCTCCTTTCCTGGCGGGGCGGCGGGTCTGACCCGCCGCCCCTAAAGTTTTACTTATGCGGCTACCTGGAAGCTGTCCAGGGTGTTGAAGGGATTTGGCCCCTCGTGGCGGGAGAGCCGGACCTTCCGCAGGCAGACGCCCTCGGCAAGCTCCGGGTGTTCCCCGTAGAGGTAGGCGGTGAGATTTCGGGCCTTTTTGGGGTCGTGGAGAACCACCACCATCCCCTTGCCGCTGGCAAAGGTCTTGACCTGGGCCGATTTCACGGCGTAGTCAAAACTCATCGCCGCACCGCTTTGGGTGGGAGCGGTATGGGGCGCTTCCCTGCCGGAGGCGCTTCTTGGGGTGCCGGAAGGAACGGCCCCAAATCTCTTTTTGACAGCCGCCTCATATTCCCGGTCCAGGCGGGCATATTCCGACGGCTTGATGGCGTAGCTGCGCCCTCTGGGCTCCACATCCACCCAGACAGGCTCCAGGTCGTAGAGGTAGCGGCCTACATTCCAAAGGACGGCGGCCCGCTTAAAGGAATCGGAGATGCCGCCCTTTACCGGCTCGATGTCCGAGTTTTCGGCGGCATCCCATTTCTGAATCCATTCCTGCCGTTCGGCGCAGTAGATGGAAAGGCCGCAGAGCTGGGAGGCGTTGGCGGCCCGCTGCTGGCGGTCCTTATCCGCCTTTTCCACCTGATGCCAGGGGCGGTACTCCGGTTTCCAGTTGTAGATCCCCACCACGGCGTCCAGCCGGTTTTGGATGGCACGGCTGTCGATGTAGGGAACGGCCATCCCCCTGGTATGCTCCTTGTTGGTGTTCTGCACCCGCCATTCCACATCCTTGGCGGCAAAGGGGGCGGCAAGGGCCTGCATGATCTCCTCCTGGGTCATAGAGAAAACCTCCTTAATCAAGCGTAATGAATTTTTGCAGGGTGTCCCCATTGGGAATGAGGACATCGGTGTAATAGCGGCCGGGGTCTTTGTCCTTCAAATGCTCCAGCAGGTCCCGAAACTCCAGCCCTTCCCGATTATTCCTGGCGGAATAGTAGTCATCGTTGTTGGGCATGGAGAGAATGAGATAAGGGAGGGATGAAATTCCGTGAAGGCTGTCATAGCCGGGAAGGGTGTTCCCTCCGGTACACATCCGGTAGCCTCTGACATTGGAGAAAGGGTAACAAAACATCTTGCTTTCCGGGGTGATGCGCCCTTCCTCCACGACCCCCGCAAAGACATCTCTGACCCGCCGGCCCCGGTAAAGGGAAAACCGGAACACCAGCCGGGGCAGAGGAAAGTGGGGATAAGTGGTCTCGTGGTAAGTAAAGTCACAGTACCGCTCCGGGAAAAGGAGGGTGATGCCGCACCAGCCCTCCTCCCCCTCCGAGTAGGAAAGGCAGCCCGGAGGCAGCAGGCCGCTGTGGAGCATAGGCTGCCGCTTGCTGCGGAGAAAACAGCCTGCCAGGTCGTCCAGGCCGATGAGTTTGGAGGAGCGGATGCCGTTTTCCTCACTGTCCATACGGATCGTCTGCGCTCCCGCCTCAATGGTGAGGGTGATCTTATCTGTCCGGCTCATGCCGCCGCTCCTTTCGGCTCATACGGAACGATAGCGAAGGGGCGCTTCAACCGGTCTACCTCCCGGCGGAGAGCGGGAAGGTTTTCCTTATAAAAATTCAAAGCGCCCAGCATATTGTAAACAAGAGGGTAAAAGTCATTGAAGTAATCCGGGTCATACAAAAAGACGATCCCACAGCCCCATTGTTCTTCCAGGTCGACCCTCAGCTGGTAGTCGCAGTAGTAGCAATCGGGGGCGTCCAACCACCTTTGAACATTCCTCTCCGCTTGACGCACATAAGAGGATCGCCAGAAAGAAAAATTTTTCAGCCGTGCCTCTTCCCTGCAAAGGCGGTAGTATTCCATGATCGTCCGGTCGCTGAAATACATGGTGGATATGCCCTGTTCCTCATCATAATCATCCTCAAAGAAGTCGGAGAGGAGCCCCAGAGCGTCGAGCGCGGCCGGATATTCGTCATCGTAATCCACATGGTATTCGTCCCGGATCGTCTGGAAAGCCAGTTCCATCCCGTTGCTTTTCAAGAGCTTCGCTACACGGAGCGGAATGATCGTCTGTGAAAAAAATTCACTCAATTCTTTTATTGTCACTCTTTACCCCTCCTCTCAGCAAAAGACCGGGCCGGGAAGACAGAGGGGAGAAAGGCGGCCAAGCTCATCGCCCAGCAGCCGCAGAAGATGATCCTTGTCCGCAAATCTGTCAATATATCGTTCCAGGGAATCCAGGTCGGATTCCTCAAAGCGGCTGTAATCCAGGCTGGACAGAGGAACGGCCCGCTCGTTTAATAACGGGGCCACGACCGCATCCATCAGATAGCGGAGATCTTCCGGCACGGGAGGCGGCTCTTTCTCTAACAGAGCCAGCATATTCTGGAGCAAAAGCTCCGGGTCCACCTTATTGGCCACAACAGCACCCCCTCAATATTCATCCGGCAGGAGGATGGTGGTGGCGGAGCGGTCGGCTTCGGTGATGATCCAAAACCGGGTATTACTGGCTATGTAGACAGAAAAAAGCTGTCCGCTGTTCTGAAGCGCCTTCTCATTATTCTGGCAATCCCTCTTACAAAGCTCTCCCCAGTCCCCCCGAAGGTGGCGGGAAATGCTCAAAATAAGCTCCTCATCCGTAAGGGCCTTCCTGGCCCCAGAGGTGATGACCAGCTGCCCCAGGGAAAACCGGGGCGTAAAGTAATCGGCGGAGTAGGTTGTCATATCGTGCCTCCTCTTTGAAGTATGGTCAGCCTTTGTTCCAGCAGCTTTTTCCGCTGGGAAAGGCGTCCGATCCGCCAGAAAAGGCCGGCAGAGCGGTACAGATACGCCTTGCGCTGGCGCAGGCTGTAACGGAGCAGCAGCCAAAGCTGCCATTTGGTGCAGAAAAGGGCAAGCCAGACAGAAAGGCTTTGGAGTTTGTGCAAGAGATCACGCTCCCTTCTTGGTTTGGGCCTGGGTCAGAGAACGGAAACCGGCGGCGGTAAGGATATGGAAGGTCAGCTTGTTGGTGACCGTCTCCGACTGCTCCCGTGAAACCGGGTTTCCGTACTCGTCCTCCTGGACAGCGTTCACGGTGACTACCGTTTCCTTGACGATGCGTCCCTTGACGATATGGGGACTATCACACCGGACCAGGCCGTTGATCAGCCCGGAGCCGCCGATCAGTCCCACCTGTCCCACATTCAGCGGCAGCAGGGGGCGGCGCTCCCTGCTGTCCAAAGGGCTGCGTTCTAGCCGCTTTGCGACGCTGGGGGAAGCCGCCAGCTGCCGGGCCAGCTCCAGCCGGTTAAAGACGGTCCCCTTGAAAACGGGGACCTCCAAAGGGCGGGGCGGCAGAGGGTAGCGGCCCTCCGGCAGTTCGGACAGAGGCGGTATCCTGCCGCTGTCCCCGCAGGCCGCCATAAGCGCCGGGACCTGTTCGGAGCCGTTTCCTCGCTCCTTGCGGATTCCGAAAATGGCGATCTGATGAAATCGGTCAAACTCTTTCCCAAGGAACTTATAAACGGAAATGTCCGCAAAGTTATCGCAGAGTATCCGGGCGATGTCGCTGGTGACCCGGTAGTACGGGATGATATAGACCAGCAGTCCGCCCAGGACCAGCTTCTCCAGGCTCTCCACCAGGAAGCGTTTCTCGTGCCTGGCCTTGGTCCCTCCTTCTCCCATCACGGAAAGATAGGGCGGGTTTAAGAACAGGACATGAAAAGCCTCGTGACTGATGCGGCTGAAGAAGAAACTGCCTACCGCAATACGGTGGAGCCTTGCCTGGGCCTCCTCTGCCCGGCTTTCGTCCAGCTCGGCGCCGTAGGTAACACAGTTGTTTCCGGTGGCCAGCAGCCGCAGAGCGGTCCCGCATCCGCAACAGGGGTCCAAAAGATTGGTGGTGACGCCGAGCGGGAAAGCGATCCCCCTGGCGATCATCCTCACATGGTCCGGGTCGGTGGGATAATAACCCATGCGGACATGGTTCATCAGCCGCCCGATGACGCCGGCGTTGGTGGTGATCGCCTCCCTGCCGGGGAGCCTTTGGAGGTAGTCCCTCAGCAGGACGGTGAATTTTCCATAATCCGGGGTCATCACCGCGAAGGCGGCTACCGCCTGGGAGAGCTTCGCCGAGTAGGCGGCAAAGGCATCCTCCCCCAATTCCGCCAAAGAAAGGCGGCAGGTCTCCAGATGCCCCAGCAGCTTTTCCTTCTGGGCGTTCAGCGTGTCATACCAATCCCGTGCCTCCGCCTTGCCGGCAGCCATGAGCTTTTCCACCTTGGCCCGGCAGGCGGGCATCTCCTCCAAAAGCGGAAGGATACCTCGGCGGGCGGTGTCCAGCCGGTCCAGAACATAGAGGTTTCCGGGAAATACAGGGTCCATAAGCACCTCCTTTTTCACAGAGAAAAGGGCAAAAGAAAAAACTTTTGCCCCTGGTCTTTCATGCGGCCCGCTGACGCACCCGCAAAACAGATTCGGTTTTCCCGGAACGGATCTTCCCGCGGCAGGCGGTCAGACGCAGCTTGCCGTTGTCATCCAGCCAGCCCTCATAAATGGTCTCGCTGATCTGGGTGATGCCGTTTTCGGTCTTGACGCACAAAGTCCGTCCGATCACGGAACGGCGGCCCTTCATGTGGCCTCCTCCAGATGGGGCGGGAGAAAATATCCCCCGCTGCTCCATCCGCTGAATGACCCGGTCAGTCAGTTGGTCGATACCGTCCGACTCCTGGGGAGTATCCTCCGGGGACGCAGGGGACTTTTTACTCTCCTTTTCCCCTTTGGGCGGCCGGCTGAAGATGATCCGCAGCCAGGCCGCAAAAAGCGTTCCCAGCATTCCACGGCTTTTCCGGGGAAGGACTATGATCTCGCCCGCCTTCAGGTCGCCGATGTTGAACATGGTGACGGTGAGCCTTTGGGTTTGAAGCGACGCACTCTCCGCAAAATCGGTAACGACAATGGCGGCAGCGGCCCGGCAATCCCGGACAAAGAGCTTCTTTACCGCCAGCTTTTGGGCGGTGGCGATCTCCGCCCGGAGGGTGTCGGCCTCCAGGGTATCGCAGACCACCTCCCCGGCTTCGATATAGCCATCCCCCTGGATGTGCCTGGCGGTAAGGATTCCTGTCACCTTTAGGCAGCCCCTGACGGTGATGCTGTTGGTGGTAAGATTCTCATAGCAGACGGTGGTATCTTTGGGGATCATCATGCTGCGTTCTTCCTCCTTCTTATGGGTACCAGGTCGGGCCGCACATTGAGATTGGTGGTGCTGAAATGCACCGACCGGGTGTGCAGCTCCCCCCGCACCACGATGTTGTAGACATAGCCCACCACGGCGGTGGCGGCGTTTAGGTTGGCAACAACGCTTTGAGGGGAAGACACCGCCATCTCCTCGCAGGACAGCTCGGAAGGGTATTTGTCCTCGTCCTCCAGAATATCCGGGTAAAGCCCGGCCACCGGCGGGAAGATGGTGCGCTTTCCCGCCCGGACGCCGCAGACCACCTGGCCGGTGTGTTCGCCGTTTCCGGCGTCGATGTAGACCAGGGGCGTCACCTTCTGAAAGACTCGGTGGCAGAGCTGGCGGCTTTTGTTGTTATCCACACAGCCGATGAGGATGACCAGATCGTGAAAGCTGTCTACATACATTTGGCCGTGGGTAAAGCCTATCCCGCCTCGGATCAGCCGTGGGGCCACCAGTTGGGTCAGCCGCCCTTCGTCCTCCATATACTCCGGGATGTAGTCGCAGGCCATACCGAAGGCGGCGGAATACCGCTCCGCCAAAACCTGGGCTTTGTTGCGGCCCAGGTCGGCGGCGATGAAATTCTGGCGGACCAGGTTCTTTTCCTCTACGATGTCCCCGTCGATGATGAGAAAGCGGCAGGGGCGGTCCAGGGTGTGAAGCATCCGATAGATGTGAGGGGCGATATGCCCCCCAGTCCCTCCGGCGCCGATCATCACAATGCGGACCGGACGCTTTTGGCTGAACTTCACTTAGGCCACCTCCCGGCGTCCAAAGTGGACCTTTTCGACCCAGTGGGCGGGAAAGCTCTGGTGGATCGGGGAGATGACCCGCTCCACCGGGATCGGGACAAAGCGCCCGTTGCAGGAGATCCTCGCTTCCACTTCGGGGAAATAATGATCCAGCCTGCCAACGACCAGGTAGACCCTGGTGGGCTTTTCATCCATATTATCGGTGAGGGAAAACTTTGCCGCCATGGTGTTGTGGCTATGGATGTCCGCATAGTGGAGATACCGTTCCTCGTCCAAAATGTCGTCCTCGGTGAGAACGGTATCCACCGATGCTTCGGTCACCCATTGGGGCGGGACCACCACCCGGTACTCCTGTTTCTCCTTGTCCCAATAGATATGGGCCAAAGCCTCCAGCCTGCGGTCCTCCCCCATGAAGCAGCGGAAAAAGCCGATGACCTGCTGGAGCAGAGACTGGGGGATCGGCGGCAGAGCCGGCCGGAATCCGGCCCGCAGCTCCGAAAGCTCCGCTACATTCTCCGCCGGGGCGATGAAGGTCCCCAGCGGGGTGCGGCGGATCTCATAGACCTTGCCGTCCCGTGCTGGAAGGATGGAGATGGGCTTTTGCGCCCGTTCCGCCTCCTCCAGCGTGGTGAACACCCCCTTGTAGGAGGCGATGCCCTTCTTCTGGGCGGTGATGCGGGGCTTTACCTTGCAGGCCAGGCCCTTTGCGCCGTCCTTCTTGATGGCGTCCAGAAAGGCTTTGGAGGCTTCGATCTCCTTTTTCACGGCAAAGATGACCTCAGTCCTGGGCTTGCCGATGGAACGGGTGGTTTTGCCGTACTCCACGGTCCAGCTGACCTTGGCCGCGTCCTCCAGCTCAGAGAAGTCACGGGCTTTTTCCTCCCGCAGCTGGTCAAAGGTCATTTTGGGGTCGGTGATCTCCTCGCTGACACCGCCGTGGCAAAAGACCGGCGGGCGACTGAACAGCGGGGCGGCGGCCTGTTTTACATCCTTCTCCTCCGCCTGCTCGATGGCCTGTTGGAGAGGATTCACCGCAGGCTTGGGGGCCGGCGGCGGGGCTTCCACCTGCTGAGGGGCAGGTGTGATGGATTCGGAGGGCAAAAGCGTTTCCTTCGGCTGGGGCAAGGGGGTAACATTGGTTTCCGTGGTTTCTGCGGCGGGGGCATCGAAGGACGGTTCTTCCCCGGCAAAGGGGTCAAAGCCGTCGAAGCTGCCCAGGTCCAGCCGGGTATCGTCCGGGGACAGGTCATCCAGGGTTCCGCTTTGCAGGTGGTCATTCATGGTAGTTCCTCCTTCAAGGTTTTTGTTCCAAGGGCAGAAAAAGACCCCGGCCGGCCCGGTGTTCCGGGTGGTCGAGGTCTTTTCTGCCTTACGGGCGGTATGGTGGGTGTGGGTCAATGGCGGCACTTCCTGGAAGATAAAATCTTCGCTGCGTTCACTCCTGCCTGTATCAACTCATACCTATCATACAGGTTTATTGTAACATGGGGAAAGGCAGAGTGTACACTTGCGATTTGAGAAACAGGGACATCTATAAAAATAAAAAAACTCTTAAAGTGTGAATATGCATAAAATATATTTGAAAAGTTTTTATAAAGTCCATAAAACAGGTTGACAGACAGAAACATAGGGTATATTATACTATTGTAGTGTTTACTATAATCTTATAGTGTATAAATCAGAAACCCGTTTCGCTTGACAAACTATCGTGTACCATAGTTTTACGGCCATGAACCGGTCCTCTGGTTTTACACAGATTCAACATTTGGAGTGCCTTTGGCTTTTATCGAAGGAGAAAACAGGTGCGAGCAAGGTGCTACAAGGTGAATCGCTTCCCAACCGTATATCATTTTCTCTATCAAACTATGACAGGAGGATCTATAAAGATGAAGTGCAAAAGCATCATCAGCCTTTTTATGGCGGTCGTTATGCTGATGGCGTTCTCGGTTTCGTCCTTTGCGGCCGAAATTGAGAACGCCGGTATGGTCACGGAGAACCCCGATGAGCCCAAGTTCAATGTGACCTTTACCGATGATGGTCCGACCCCAAGAATGCCCGGAATGGCCGGCATCTATTCTGTTTTGGCGGCGCCGAGATGCTCTGCGACCGGCACTATTGCAATGGGTGGTAGTGTCGAAGCTTATGGCAATGGGCGAACCTCCTTCCTGCATGTCACCTTAAATGATAAAGGCCGCAGTGAATACAAGCGGATCAATGCGGACAGTTACTATGTCGAGGTCGATGTAAACTTCACCGGCGCAACAAGGTTTGAAATTATTTTGAACGGCGAAAATGTTGGTGGTGGAAGTTGTGCAGGACATACCAGGGGTACTATAGATCTCAGAGTAGCGGATGAGCGCCCCGCTATTTGGCAGATCAATCTGTATGATAATACCACCACCGGAAAAACGACATGGGGGCACATCAATTATAACTAAGTCATTAGCACCAATATTGTTGCCATAAAGCCGCAATAGGCCAAGGGTTCTCTATAAGACATTATAGGGGGCCCTTGGTTGGCCTATAATAATTAGGAGATGACGAAATGCAAGTAAAAATCAATCCCTTATCGGCCAGGACAGGTCCTGTTACCGATGGGGATAAAAAAGAGACTCCTCTCATTGGGCAAGATTTTATTTCAGCAATAAAAGCTGCCGGAATTGCGGACACATCAAACGCCATCACCGAAAGTGGGATTGCTACACATGAATGCGAAATAGATCCGGTAGAGCTTTACCAAAGCGCAACCGGGAGGGCGATCGAGAAAAGCGAACCTTCACCGGAACATTGGGCCGATGAGATATTTTCCGATATGGTGGGGAATGGCGCGGAAATTAACACAACGAAATCCATCAACTGGGAATCCAAGGGAGACAAGCAGCTCACAGAAGAGCAAATCGCACAACTCAAAAAGAAATATGATGTTCGGAACCTTTCCCCCCAGGACTACTATAATTTAATGTCAGACCTTACGCAGATGAATGTTCTCTCCGGTGAGGATTGCAAAGGGGCGCATTTGAGCCACACCGGTATCAGCGGCCAGGGGTTTCGGTTCCGCCCGGCAGGCGTTCCATCCTTGATCAGAAAATTCCAAACAGGGGATATGACAAAATTTTTTGAGACAGCTTTAGAAAACTTGCTAAAAAATTTGGTATGGATCGAATCGGATGAATACCTTAAAGCAAATGGAATTACGGAAGAAGAAAGGTCTGCCGATTTGGAAGCGGTAAAAAAGGATATTCATACCAGGCAGACGATGCTGGATTTAATGAAGCAGCTCCAATAAATTATCCCCAAAAACTTAATATGCAACCTGCCCATACAAAAGCAATTTTGACTATGCAATGTGTACAATAGCTTATTGGTTCGTAAAAAGCAGTTGACAAGTACAGAAAAATGGCCTATTATAATATTATAGTATGCACTACAAATAAATAGTCATTATGATGGGAGTTGGATTGTGCTGATAAAGCGTGCGGTACACCATGTTTTTGACGCATAGAGGACTTTTGTGCGAATACGGGATATAGTTCATCTTATATCGAATTACAGAGCAAACCAGAAGGTAACTTTGGTATAAGACATGGGATATGAATATCCCATGTTGGCCAGTGCATGCACTGGCCAATTGAGCCACTCTATTTGCATGAAAGGTTGCTCAACACAAATTATTTTGGAGGTAAAAAAGATGAAGCGTAAAAAGATTTTTAGCCTTTTTATGGCGGTTGTTATGCTGCTGTCCTTCTCCGTTTCGGCCTTTGCCGCTGAGGCTGATGCTCCTAAGATGAAGACCGTGGAGCTGGGCGAGTCCGGCATGACTATGACTCTTGTCAAGTCTGATCGGCCGACCCCCCGAACTCCTGGAACCGCTGGTCTGTATTCTGTGGTTGCGGCGCCTGCTCGTATGGCTACCCACGAATATGCGGAAGAGGATTTCGTTGCGAATTATGGTGGAAACGGGCGTACCTCTTATCTGCATGTAACCCTGGATGATAATGCCCGCCGCGTTTATCAGCAGATTGGCGCAGATGGCTACTATGTAGAGGTTAGCTTTAATCTCCAGGGGGTCACAAGGTATGAGGTGTTCTTAAACGGCGAAAATGTCGGCGGTAGCACCTGCGCCGGCTATGACTCTGGCTACCTGGATCTGCTTGTGTATGATGAGCGTCCTGCGATTTGGCGGGTGGACCTGTACGACAGCACCGGCGCAAAAATGACCTGGGGCCATGTCAACTACATGTAAGGCATACGCATTTATTGCGTCGATATAAAGCCGCTATAGGCCAGGGGTCCCCTATATGATCATAGGGGGCCCTTGGCTGGAGTATTTTACGCATTTGGGAGGTATCGACTATGCAAGTGACTGGTACAACAACTGCTGTAAAGGGATCATCTTCTTTGGATGTGGCTGCGAATCGCAACAGTGTCCCTAACCAGGACTTTTTCTCCGCCATAGCCGCAGCTTACGACTCTACGACTTTCCTGGATACTTCAAGGAAGGTAGAACAGCCCTCCACTGAGGAAATCGCCCCATTGGAGCGGTATCAAACCATTACGGGTAGAACCGTTGCGGAGAAAGATACTGGGGTTACGGTAGAGAGCTGGTGGTGTGATGGAACTTTGGCGGAGTTCATTAGCAAAAAATTTACCGGTAGCCGGTCATACCCAATTGATACCACCAAAACAATCAACTGGGAATCCAGGGGTGACCACAAGCTGACAGCGGATGAGATTGCACAGCTAAAGGAAAAGTATGATGTTACCAACCTTTCCCCCCAAGAATATTATGATCTCATGTCTGACCTGACCCATATGGAAGTCCTGTCTGGGAATGATGTGATGGGTGTACACCTTAAGCATTTCGGCAGCGACATCAATTTAACCGCCAAAGGACTTCTCCCCCAAGGAACACCTGCCGTTCGGCAAGGAAATATCATAAACTATCTTGCTGTTGCGCTCTCTCGTTTGCTGGAATATTGGGGTTGGATCAACTCGGATGAATACAAACTGACAAATTCCCACCTCAGTTCGGAGAAACAGGAGCTATGCCGGACCGCAACACAGAAGGATATTCAAGTGCGCCAGAATATGCTAAATGTTCTGAATCAGCTGAAATAACATTTATGGTCTTTCGTTTGCGATGAACTTTTCTGCGATAACAATTCTGTTTTGAGAGGGTTGTTTTCAAAATGTGTCATCATCCACTTCTTGTAATGTCTTTGTCTGGCAGTGCAGTGGTCATTATGTACGCTCTACTTTACCCTGCCATAAAGAGATATATTTCTATTTCATGGCAAAGGGCCATTTTGAAAGCTGCAATCTTCTTTTATCTTTTTCCACTTCCGTTGTTCAAAGAAGCCATCGTGAGCTTTATGTATAATTCGTTTCCAACCTTAGTTGAAAAAGATGCTGATATACAAACAGCAGAGGTTCTAAATCTCAGCTACGCAGTCAATTTAGAGCCAGGGAATTTTTTCTTTGGTCCCGAAGTTGTGTTGATCAGTATATTCGTCTGCTGTATGGGTATCATTACATCTTTTATAGTAATAAGGCGGTTAAAGCAGTATTTTGCGTTATCCAGGGTTTATCAATTAACCGTTTTTTCTGAAGAACCTTCCTCCGTACTTGTTGAGCAATTCGAGCAGATAAAAGAAGATTTGGGGATAAAGCGAAAAGTAAACTTTGTGCGTTCACAACTTTGCAAAACTCCAATAACGATTGGCCTGTTTTCCCCAAAAATAGTTTTGCCTACGGATGATTCCTTTCGCTTGGAGCCAATTTGTTATACATATATCTTAAAGCACGAATTACTTCATATCAAAAGCAGGGATTCCCTTGTAAGAATCTTGTCCCTTGTCGTTCTTGCGCTGCATTGGTATAACCCGATTTGTTACTTCCTGTATCGTGAGATTTGTGTTGTATGCGAAATGAATTGCGACCATGAAATGATACAAGGTTCTGATGAGGAGTTCCGCCAAACATATAGCAATCTGATCCTTGAGTTATCAACAAATAATCCGTCCCAAAAAGAAAAGTACGCAATCGGGCTTGTCAATGGAGATGTGGCGGCATTTGAAAGGAGATTATTAGAGATGAAAACAAGTAGAAAGCGTAGCCCCCTTCTGTTGTGCGTAATCATACTTACTCTTTGCCTTGTTGGCTCTGTTACGGCTTTTGCTTATGAAGCACCGCAGCAATATAAAATAGAAGATTTTGATTCAAATAACGAATACCTGTTTTCCTCCTTTTCAGCGATAGATCAGACAGTACCACTTCCGTCCAATATCTTTTTTACGGATAAAGAGGGAAATGTTTTTCCCTTAGATATGGTAACATCTAAAGCCGGATGTAACCATCATCTTGTTGAAGGGACTTTATCGGAACACGCAAAAAAGAATAACGGGGGTTGTGTTGTAACCGTAAGGGAAGCTTGGAGATGCTCTTATTGCGGCTATGTAGAAACCGGCGATATAATCAGTAAAACAGAGTACACTATTTGTCCGCACTAAGGGCTTTGTTCAGAAAACACTAAAAGAGGGGAAATGAACTATGAAAGCTTTTTTCGGATTGACCAGTACGGAAGCTGATATTATGGAGATGTTTTGGAAACATACGGAGCCCATGTCCTTCAAAGAAATTATGGAATACATGTCCGCCGTTTTCAAAAAAGAGTGGAAAAGCCAGACACTGAACACTTACCTGTCCAATCTGAAAAAGGCTGGTTTGATCCAAACGGACCGTACAAATTACCATTACCTCTATACTGCTGCGTGTACAAAGGAAGAATATGTTCAGCGTTGGACCCAGAAACTGGTAGAAGACGCCTTTGGCAATTCCATCAGCAATCTTGTAATCGCCTTTACCGGCGGGGGAAAGCTTTCTCCCGAAGAAGCGAAAAAACTGCAAAAGCTGATCTAGATTAAGCAAGCCAGAGGATAATTGCTTATTATAAAAGCTCTCACAATGAACGATGTTGTCATTGAAAAGAATCCGTGCTTTTTTGACGGAAAAAGAATGCAAAACCGGCGAAAGTATTGCAGGCTAACACAAAAGCAGTTAGCGAATCGTATGAATCTTACGCAATGTACGATCAGTCAATACGAAACCGGGAAGGCTTTTCCCTCAATTAAAACGCTTCCTTCTTTAGCGATCGCTCTAAACACATCTATGGACTACCTTTTTGGCCTAACCGATAACCCCCTTCCACCTTTCGCCGGTAAACCCGCCATAGAATCAGAGCAGGATCTATTGCAAACCTACTATTCTCTATCCCCGGAAAAAAGGGAACGGGCCGCTGGGATTTTAATCGGCCTTGGAGAAGGATAAGAAAAAAGCAGGCAGCCTGGTGTATCACACATCAAGCTGCCTGCCTCTTTGTTTCAGAGTAAGTTACGCAAACTTCTCCACGACCTTATCCGCTGCGGCATCCATCCCAAGCTGGGACAGCCGCAGTACCTCGTCGCAGAAGGGCTGGAGGGTAAACTCCAGCCCAGGCTCGTCCTGGTCCATAAGGATGCCGGTGATGCGAAATCCCAGCGCCGCCTTTTTCTCCTTCAGCCTCTGGATAAACCCTTCGCTGAGGCCGCAGTACCCATCGGTGATGAAGGCGATGTCGGCGTTGCGGTACTCATTCTCCTCCATCAGCCGGATGGCCTCATTCAGCGGCGTCTCGTAGTCGGTACCGCCATTTAGGAATCCGCAGTTCTGGGCGTCCTCCATGATCTGCCAGGTGGTCGCCTGCCCGGCTGGGTAGTGGTCGGTGTGAAAATCCCCCCGGCGGGCAAAGCGGATGAACGCAAAGGCCGCCTTGTCCAGCTGGGTCACCAGCAGGAGGGCGTAGGCCACCGCCTTGCCCCAGGCGGCATTTTCCCCGGCGGTGGAGCCGGACTGGTCCAGGCAGACGATCTTGGGGCCTCTCCCCTTGCAGACCTTCTCCCGGCGGGCGTACTGCTTCAGCTTCTTCTGCTGGTACTTGCGGATAAACAGCGGTATCGTCTCCGGCAGGGCCAGAAGGGAGAACTCGGAGGAGATGAGCCTGCCGAAGTCGTTCCCCAGCTCCAGGCCGTACTTCTCGCCCCGGCCGTAGGAAAAACCGTTCATCCGCTTCTGGCGGATCATCTCCTTCATCCGGCCCAGATACCGGGCGATCTCCAGCAGGACGGCGTTCTGCCGCACCTGCTCCACCAGCTTCCGGTCCTGTTCCATAGAGGATTCCTGTCCGGCTTCATCCCCCCAGGCCCGGATAATGTCCTGGGCCTGCCGGGCGCGGTCGAAGGCAGCCTCCGCCGCCTGAACAATGATCTGATTGGCCGCCTTGTTCCCCAAAAGGTTGTCCCTTGCCATCTGCCCCAGCCGTTCCAGCTGCTTTTCCTTCTGGAAAAGGAGGTTACCCTGGGCCAGCAGCTTCTTTTCCTCGCCAGGGGACAAAGGCACCCGTTCCTGCTTTTTCGCCAGCTGCCGGACCCGGACCAGCCTTTGCTGCTGCTTCTGCTTCTGGACCTCCAGGGCGTCCAGGGTCTTTTTCTCCCCGTTGGCCGCCTCCAGCAGCTCCTCCAGATGGTCGCTGATCTGCCGCATGAACTCCTCGGTGGCCTCCATGGAGGGAAAGGCTTTCCCCTCGCAGTCGGCCTTTACCGCCGGAAAATCCGGCTGCTGCATCATCTTATCCAGAATATAGCGGTTGAACCGCCGCACCTTGGGGGACAGCTCCGATTCCTCGTTGTGGCGGAGGGTGAGGGCGTAGAAGCTCTGGAACACATCTCTGGAAAGGTTTTTCACCACCGGCAGCCTGGCAGCGGCGGCGCTTTCGATCTCCTCCAGAACAGCGGAGTTTTGGCGGAGCCGGCGGTAAGTCTCGTCCTCCACCCGCAGGGAGCGGAGGACCTGGTCCTTTTGGGGCGGCAGACGGTCCGGCAGGGCCTGGAACCAGCCGCTTTGGGTGAGGTCATCGACGCTTTGAAAAATATTCCGCATGAAGAACCTTCTTTCTGTCGGTCTGTCAAAAGGGGGGAGCCGGCGCTCCCCCCTGTCTGTTTTATCGTGTGCTGAAGCTACCAGTTCAGGTCCTCCGGCACATCCCCGGCGAAGGGGTCAAACTCCTCTGCAGCGGGGACATCGGGGGACGGGCGGTTGGCCTGCTGGTCTTCTCTGGGCTTGTCCCCCAGGGAGAAGCTCAGACGCTCCGCCACGATGCGGACCCCCTCGTGCTTGCTGCCGTTTTTGTCGGTCCAAGGGCGGGTCTCCAGATGCCCCTCGATCTCAATGGGCTTGCCCTTGTGGAAATACTTCCCGGCAAACTCGGCGTTCCCCCGCCAGGCTTCCACATTGAAGAAGTCGGCGGTGTCTTTGTCCTTGGAAAACTTCCTGCGGACGGCCAGCCGGAGGGATGCCACGGTGACGCCGGACTGGGTGGTGCGGATCTCAGGGTCGGCGGTGAGATGACCGGAAATGACGACCATGTTAGTCATAAGTAGAACCTCCTTGTGTTCAGCCGGGCAGCTGCGCCATTTCGGGCAGCGGGACATAGGTAAAGCCAACGGTATCGCTGGCGCCGCGGTTCTTCTCCTCCAGGAGGGAAAGCAGCTCTTCCAGATCACGGCTGTCCGCATCGGTGCGGGCCTCGCCCCGGATGGCGAGGAACTGCTGGTAGATGGTGAGCAGCTCCTCCCGGAACTTTCGGATGGCCTTGACCCCCGCCGTGCCGTGGTCCTGCTGGAAGGCTTCGTAGGATTCCAGCGCCATGGCCCGGAGGCTGTCGATCCGCTCCTTTAAGGGATTCTCGCAGATGCTTTTGAGGATTTGTTCGATCTGGGGCAGTTCCTCCGGGGTGGTCCAAAGGTAGGCGCCCAGAACCAGCAGGTCGGAGACCTGTACCTCGGTCCGGCCCTCCAGCCAGGCCTGGGCCTGGACGATGGGGGTAAAGCCGAAATATTTCCGGTCGGAGACATGGATGCCCTTGCGGCGAAGCTCGCAGAGGATGTCGTCCATCACCTCATTGACGGCGGCGGGTACGGTGACCGCCGCCACCTTCCGCTGCATCTCTTGCAGCTCCTCCAGGGTGATGGCGGAGACAGCCGCGTCCCTCGTCCCCCTCTGCTTTTTCGCCAGCATCGCCAGCCGGGTATCCCGGTCCTGGACATACTGGGTGATGACCTTCAGCTCGAACCGGTCATAGAGGGGCCGGAGGATGCTCTCGGCGGGGTCGGAGAAGTTGGGGATCTCGTTGGAGGCGGCAAAGAAGGAGACGGCGGGGATCTTCCGGGTGACCCCCTCGTTGGTGTACTCCCGCTCGTTGAGGGCGGTGAGCAAGGCGTTCAGCAGGCCGTCGTTGGCCTTAAAGACCTCGTCCAGGAAAATGATGTGGCTCTCCGGGATCTTTCCTTCGGTGAGGATGCTGGGCCTGCCGTGGCCCGCCTGTCCCATGGCCTGACGGTACTTTTCCAGCCGGGACGCCGCCTCCAGAAAGGACTGGTAGTTCTTTTCGCCGGGGGCGGACTCGTAGTTCTGGTGGCTGATCCTGGCGTCCTGATACAGCCTCTGGTAGGAGGGGTCATCCTCCAGCACCGAGGCGGGGACGCCGCCGGGGATGAGGCTCCCCAGGTCCAGACGGCCGAAAAGCTGTTCCTCGTCCGTCCCCTTGGAAAGGGTGTACTTGAACTGCCTGGTCCCCCGGATGCGCTCCCGGAACAGGTCCACCGCATAGCTTTTGGCCTGGCCGGTGCCTCCCAGGATGAACAGGTTCTTCCGGGTGAGCAGGGCGATGGCGATGTACCGGATCAGCTGGGCGCGCTCGGCGACCTGCGCGTTGACCTGGGACATCAGGGCAACCATTTTCTCTCTCAACATAAAACGACCTCCTTTTTTGTGTGAAGCCTTTCGGCTCGGAACCTTTTTTACGCCGCAAAAGCCATTTCCCGGAGGGAGACTTCCTGCAGGCTCATTTCGTTGGTCCGCAGACGGTCTCGCTCCTTCCGGTAGGAGGAAGCGGCGGCATCCATCAGGGCAAAGGCAAGGGGCGGAAAATCGCCTTTCCGGGGCGGGGGCAGCTCGTCATACTGCTGGACGGCGGCCAGGTAGCCCAGGATCACTTCGCTGTAAAACTCCTCTTCGGGGAGGTTGTTTGCGTGGAGATACCGGAAAACCAGGTCGTGGTGCCGGGCGGCAAATTCGCTTTGGGCCGGGGTCAATGGGTGTAGCTCCTGCTTTTCATTCATTCTCTTTTCCTCCTTACGCGGCTTTCGCCGGTTTCTTTTTGGCCTTTTGGGCGGCCTTTGCCGCCTGTTTCCTGCTGGGGGTCTGGAAAAAGGACTGCTCCCCGCCGGACACCAAAAGCAGGCCGGTATCGGAGACGGTGAGCCGGATGGGACCGGTCATGGCCCGGACCCCTTGGAACAGCTTTCTCCCCTGGTAGCAGAAGCCCTCCGGGGGCGTGACAGCCGTCACCTGGGCGGGGACTTCGTTTTTGGCGCTCCCCGCCGCGCTTTCGCAGGAAAGGGAGAGCAGCCCCAAAGAAAAGACCAGGTTGACCAGGGTGGAGCTGTTTTCCGCCAGGGCGTTGACGCCGTCCAGAGCTTCGCGGAACAGGGCGGCGTCCACCACCGCCTCATACTGTCTGTTCACGCAGGAAAGGACGCTGTCCACATCCAGGTAGCTGCCGGTCCCCAACCGTACGGCAAAGGTCATGGCCTGTTCCGGGCTTCGGAAAACCGCCTGTTTTCCATCGCTGGAAAGGAGCAGCGTTTCCTCGTCGCCCGCCAGCCCCGCCAAAAGGGAGAGGGCGGAGGCGGGAATGAGCAGCCCGGCAGGACTTCCGCCGGCGTTTTCCCTCCGCACCGAGGAAAGGACGCTGCCGTCACAGCCGACGGCCCGCAGGGAATCCGGGGTCAGCTCCAGCTTGACACACTGCATCACCGAGCTGCCGCTCCTTGCCGCCGCAAAGGCGGTCTGTTTGGCAAGGCTCCTGATGCCGCTGATCTCCACCTCCCCCGCCGGTTGGGGAAACTGCGGGACAGGAAAATCATCGGCGGGGAGACAGGCGATCTGATACCGGGTGCTGCCGCTGGAGACCTCAAGCTGATTCTGAGGAAGAAGCTGCACCTCAACGGTCTGGCCCCCCAGCAGGGAGAGCATCTCCGCAAACAGCTTTGCGTTCACCACCGCCCGGCCGCTTCGGACCACCGGGGCGGCCACGGTGCAGGTGATGGAAAGGTTCAGGTCTGTGGCGGCAAGGAACAGCTCGTAGTTTTCGGCATCGGCGGAAAGCAGGATGCCGGTGAGGGCTTCCACGGTGGAGGAGGAAGCGGCGGCCTTTGCCGTTCGCTTCACTGCCGCCAACAGGGTCTTTCGGTCACAGGAAAATACCATAGCAAAACAACTCCTTTAGGCTGGTTGGTCAAAGAAGCTCAGCTGCTCTTCGCAGAACTGCGGTTCGACTTTTCTGCCCCGCCGGTGAAAAGAAGCGGCAAAGAGGAACACCGGCTCCTTTGGCGGGCGGGTCAGGCTGGGGAGTTCCTTGTGGGGGATGGGCTCTGGCAGCTTCAGGACAGGGGCCGGACAGGCCGGGGCCTTTGTCTCCGGGGGCTTCAACACCGCCATTTTTCTGAATACGGCGGCAAGGTCCTCCACCTCGCTCTGGATGCCCAGGGTCAGTTCCCTGGCCAGCTGGGAGGTGAGGTCCCGGCAGTCGCTCATGGCCGCTAAGCCCTCATCGGTGACATTTCCCTCCAGGACGCCGGCGGCCGCCAGCTTGCTGGCCATCAGGCGCATCGCCCTGGCCTGTATCGTGTCCTTGTAGAAGAAAAAGTACACCTCGATGCGGGGGGCGGTCTGGTTGATCCGCCAGCTGCGGCGGCTGGACTGCCGGAGGGTGAAGAGGTTATAGGCGATGTTGTAGTAAACGATGGTGGTAAAGGCGTTGAGATCCAGCCCCGTCTCCACCAGGGTGGGGTTGGTGATGAGGATACGCACCCCCGCCCGGAGCTTCTTTTCCATCCACTCCTCCCGTTTCTGGGGGGATACGGTGGCGGGCAGCACCGCCGCCGGGAATCCGTGGCGGGCAAAGAGGGCTGACAGCTTCTGCTGGGTGTCGATCCGTACCCAGCTGGTGTAAACGAGAACATTTTCCCCCCGGTCCATCTTCCTCCGAACCAGCTCCAGCAGCTTCAGGTCCTTCTGGTGCAGCTCGTCGATGCCGGAAAGGCTGGCGGGAGTGACCACGGCGGTTTTCCTGTTCCGCGGGTCCAGGATAGGAGGCTGGTCGTAGGGCTGGTCCGGGTAGACGGTGAGCAGCCCCAGAAGGGCGCTCATCACCTTCCGGCTGATCTCCTGCTCCACATGAAGTACCCGGCGAAATTCCTGCTCCAGACGCAGGTATTCGGCGCGGATGTCCTCCCGCATTTCCAGTTCTACCGGGATCTCCTCGTACTCCGGCAGCTCCTTTCCCATATCGGCCAGGGAGAGAAAAACCGCGTTTTCCAGCAGGAACCGGGAGTAAACTAAAGGGGACACCCCCGGCAGCTGGCGCTCCCGGAGCTTTCGCTTATAGGTCCGGCGCTTGGCGTTGCAGTCCTGGCAGGAGATGTCGTAGACCGATTCCACCACGCCGTACTCCTTGGAAAAGCGCCCGGAGGCGTGGTAGCTCTGGCCGTCCTGCTCCATCCGCTCCGGCAAAATCCGGTACAGCAGATGGAAGATGCCGGAGGCGTAGCCGTTGATGAGGGTGGCGGTCATGCCGATGACCTTGTCCACCGTGCGGACGATCTCCCCCATGGCGTCCCCCTGGCCGCTGTCGTTGTTGTACTGGTGCAGCTCGTCCAGGATCGCGCCGTCGATCTTCCCTTTCATCTTCCGTTTGATGTAGCTGCTGAGGGGGAACCGCCGGACGGCCCCTGCCGCCAGGTAAAAGGCGTCGGGGGAATCGCAGACCGCTTCGATCTGCTCTTTGATTTGCGGGGACTTGGCCAGGAAAAGATACTGGTAAGCAAACCGCCGGTGGACGAAGCCGAAGCCCCCGACGCTGACCCAATCGGTCTGCATGGCGGCGGAGGACAAAGGCGACCAGAGAACGGCCCCGCAGCCGCGGCACTTGTGGTTTTTGCGGTTCTCCCGGAGGAAATCAGGGGCTTCTGCGGGGACGGTGTAGGTGACGCCATCCTTGGAGAGGTCCAACAGGATGGGCCTGCCGCATTCCGGGCAGACGAACCGCTCCTTCACCCGGCTCCAGAGGACCGAGGGATAGCGGGCATAGCCGTCACGGGCCTTCTCCTTGCTGATAACGGCGAAAGCGGTCTTTCTCTCCTGCTGGTAAGCCTGGTAAAACCGGCGCAACTCCGCCATGCTGCCGATGACAGCGGCGGCGGCGTTGGGAATGGCCTCTCCGATCTCCCGCACCCACTTCTTCGCCACATGGCTGGGGCAGAGGATGAGGTTGAAGGACTTTTCCTTTCCAGCCCCCCGGTGGCTGGCGTAGAGGGCGGCGGCGCCGATCTTGCTCTTCCCTGACCCGCATTCCGCCACGATGACTGCCGGTTCACGGCGGTCCACCTTCCGCTTGAGGGCTTCGGCGGCGGCAAGCTGGGCGGGGTACAGGCTGTACCCGCAGTTCTGGCGAATGGTCTCGTTGACCTCTAATACCGCCGGGGAAAGGGATTCCGTCTCCGGGTCGAAGAGGGGGCGGAACTGCCCCTTGATCCGCCGGGCGATGGTGACGCCGAACCGGCTGAGGTACTGGGAAACGGTGCGGACCTTCTCAAAGGCGGCGGAGTTTTCCGGGGTCGCCCCTGGGATGGCGATGGCGCCGGTTTTCAGCCCTTCCTCCAGCACCTCAATGAGGTTTTGGTCCTCCGGGGAGCAGGCGAGCTGCCAGGCGTCAAAGCGGTGGTTGGGGGAAAAGACCTTCAGGGGGGTGAGGATCTCCTTTTGGATCAGCGTGTCCAGGAAGTAGTCCCGGAACTCCGGGATGAGGGGCGCGCCGGTGCGGCGGTCGATCTCCTCCAGCAGCCGGTCCCGGTCCCCCGGCGGGGTGAACAGGTAGCAGCTTCGCCGGGCGGGGAGCTCTTGCCGGTCCTCATCCCCGGCGGCCGTGGTCTCCGGGTCGTCCTGGAGAAAGAGGGTGGCTTCGGCGTAGACGCCATCCATGGAAAGACTGCGGTCGTAGCGTTTTGACAGGGTAGACATCTGGAGCCGGGGACCTTCGTCCTGTTCCAGCCGGATGTTCCCGCCGCCGCAGATGGCGTCGGACATGGCCCGCACCTGCTCCGGGTAGCCGCCCATGCGGATGGCGGCCAGGGTCCGTCCGCCTCCCTTTGTGGTTTGGTAGACGATGGCATCGGCGTAGCACTCCAAAGAGATGCCCCGCCCGGCGTCCTGGTAAATGACCTTTACCAGATTGGGTTTCTGCATTTCACTTTTGAACCTCCTTTTCTTTTTGTCCGCAGACAGAAAAAGGCCCCGGCCGGCCTGGTTTACAGGTGGTCGGGGTCTTGTCTGCCTTTTGCGGCGGTATGGCGGGTGTGAGTCCTGGGCGGTGTCTCCGGAGCAAAGCGGCCCCGCGATGTTACTCCTGCCTGGTTAAACTCATACCTATCATACGGGTTTATTATAACATAGGGGGAGATGGGGTGTACACTTGCGGTTTAGGAAAGCACAATAGACTTTGGTACATAAAGTTAGATTCGGGACATTTGTAATTCCATCAGGGGCTATCATTAAAGAAGTGAACTAGGTAGTAGTCATCACAATATCTACAAGTTACCCCGCAAACTTCATTCGCACAATTATAATATGTTAAATTAGCCCAGTGGTTAATAAATCCATCAAGCTTATTGTTTGGTATAATGTATAATGGAGTAAATGTACTATCTGATTCCATGGGAATGGTTTCTATATGCTTCCATAAATCAAGCAAATTTCCATCGTATGCCCCTCGAATGTATGCGTTTGTAACTTTTTTAATGAATTCTGTTGTTCCGGTTCGTCCAGTAATTTTAAAATGTGAGATACCTATATTATTATATATGGGTAAATCTTCAGGGCGGATAAAATTCATTTTTAGCCATATAGACATATCATTTCTACTATTAGTGCAACAACCCATCGGATAATCGTCCGGTAGAACATCCGTGCTATCATAACCTAATGAATGCAACAAATAGCAATGATCACGAAAAATGCAACTTGTAGCTGAATAGGAGCCTGCGCTCTCATTATAAACACCATTTCCGCAAAACTCATTGACAATTAAAATCAGCTCAATATTTTGTTTGCAGCAGTAATCAGATAATGACCGCAAAAAGGGAAAGTCGCGGTTTTTTGATAAGTTGCAGCACATCTTGTTTATAGAAAACATATCTCTCCATATTTTTACTTGTGTAACTGTCTCGATGCCTGCAATAGTGCTTAATTCCAGGTTTATAGTATCGCTAATATCCCGCACAAATGCAGCCATAATTGGCAATGTAACCGTAATAGTATCCACACCGCAATCAACTAAAAAGCGAATATATTCCTTAATTTCCCGTTCGTGGTCAATAATATCCTTTTTAGTACCTACATTACTGGCATTTAGTGTGTAATCGAAGGCTATTCCCGCATCATGAAGTTTTTGAATGTGTTTTCTAAAATCACTTCGGCTTACATTTGGAATTCTAAATTTGGGGCGTGCAGTCAAATCTGAACTTTCTGCTCTTGATCCATATACCTCGGAAATTAAGTTGCCAGATGATATTTGTTTGCTACTGATTAGATATTCTAAGAGGTCAAAAGTGAAGTTGTATCCCACCTTGAGAAAACTTTTCGCCATAGTTTCCAACCTCCGCAATAAATCCATTTCTACTCCATAACCATAATGGAGTATGAATATCAATAGCACATCTATCTGTTCCCATGAAAACCTGATTCCACAGTTCACTTACAATTTCACGGATATTAGGATTGTCCATATCGTTTAATTCTATTAAACCAAGTCTGACGCTCGCTTGCAAGACATGAGTATCTGGTGCGACCGTGATATTTGATCTGTCTATAAATTGAGCATCTGTATATTGTTCCATAACATATAGCCAGTAATTCATAATCTTGGTACCAGATAAATATGGAAACATTTTTTTGTGGCCGAGCATATACTGTTTTATGTCTGCTACAGAATAATTAAATCTCGAGAAGAAGCTTTTAACACTCCCGTCAAAGCCTAAAAAAGTCTCACAAAGCTGAAACCATATTTGAGGATGTTTATTGGGCTGAAGGGCTACTTTGTATTTTAGCAAACAATCTCGTAGTTGATCAATACCCATATTAAGAACTGCTTGTGGAACAAAAACATCGGAGATTTCATCATCGAAATATGTTTTTTCAGCGGCTTCCCAAAGTCGATAAGAATTTCTTTGATAATTTAGCGACATAGGAAGCGTAAAATAAAGATAGTTTTCATCCGAATCTTTGTTTAGCCTCGGATTTGCATCTTCGGGCATAAACTCGCCGCCTAAAGCTCCCGATTTGTATAACTCTATTAATTGCTCAGCTGCTTCTCGAATACATTGTATTTTTTCTGTTGATAACGGAAAGACTTTACTCATTTGTGTATATACACCTCTTTCGGTATATTGCTGTTGTAACAATGTTTAAATCACTTATACTTTTATTAAGATAATCAGCGGCACTGCTTATTGCTGGTGAAACTTCGCCTCCATTCAAAGAATCTCCCGCTTCTTGTTTTAAAAAGACTTTCTCGAATCCGCAGCTGCGTAATAGGATGTCTAGCTCCGCATCCGATGGAATAAATGAAAACACCTGTACAGTTTCCCCTGAATCTAAAACAAATGATGTTTTATTCCAACTCTTTTTCTCTTTTCGCAGACCCGTTGCCCATTCGTTGGCTGGAATTGAAAAAACAAAGTAGCCTTGCTCTTTAAGGATTCGCCCTATCTCACAAATTGCTTCAGGATATAGATAGGGATCAGCTAATGAGGCAACTACCACATCATATATCTCTGCTTCAGAATTAGTACAACGAATACTCGATACAATCTTATTCACCAAAGAATTTGCATTTAGCATTGAACTTGAAATATCGAATCCAACATAGGATTGACATTTTGGAGCCGCTATACCATAGAGCCAGCCTCTCCCGGGTCCTATTTCTGCTACCACGGTATCTTTTGTAACATACATTTCAAATGCTTTGCGAAAAAAGGCAAGGGATAATTCATGAAAATTTCGTGTTGTAATGCGTTTTTCTTCCGTAAAATCAATGGCTGCTTTTTCATAGCCACATCTATTTAATTTATCAATTTGGCCTGAAGGAGGATAAATTGACATAAATTCTACGATAGCATTTATTCTTTCGTTAAAATAATATGCGTTTTTTTCTGGTGTTAAGTTTATATCGTAGAAAAAGACAATGTCAAAGGCATCTTCATCTATATTGTCATAATATAGATTATCTTGTTGTGTCCTCTCTAAGCTTTCTGCCGATGTGCAGTCTGATTTAACAAGAACTGAAAGTACAATACCCTCGAATGCAGCTTGAATCTTGAAATGATTTTGGGGGTGAATCTCTTTGATAGGTATCTTTTCATCAAAAAGAATATCTATAATTGATTGATACTTTATTGCGTAAGAGTTTCCGTAAATACAATCCACATTAAAAAACTCGCCATTTTGATTAAGGCGCACAAACTCACTATGCGAAATAAATCTATACTCCTCATCACTTTCATCAGTGCGTTTCACTCTAGTGGTATATGATATTGGGCGCTTATATAATGACGGAAAACATTTAATTAACGAATTTATTAAAGTTGTTTTTCCGCTTCCGCTTCTCCCGCCGACAGCAATAAAAAGATTTTTTCTCATATGTATGTCTCACCTTTCAGTGAATGATAAAAATTACATTTTTTGTCCCTTTATGTGTACATAAACCACAATCAGCGCAGCAAGCGACTTGCAAATATTGCTCAGGGCAAATAAATGCATCACCTTTCAAGAGCCATTGGATAACATCTTCATTTGTTGGAGCAACAATGCTCTTGCGCCATCCTAAAGGAATACTTCTCATGGTATCATCCCATGATGCGAATAAATTAACATTATTTAGTAAAGCAAGCTGTGATAAGGGATTCAACAGATTTTCAACTGCCCAAGATCGGGTATATCCCCAAAACTGTATATTCGGAAACATTTTGCATATTTTATGCCACATTTCTATATAGTCAATTGAGTAAAAATCTCCGCAGGAGTGAAGTCGAACCCCAATATGCTTATATTCCTGTTCGGATAGTTGTTGTATAATTCTCCCTTCCAACGCAGAAGGATTATTAAGCGCCCACCACCAGTTCTGCTGCCAGCGCCGCATAGGAAAAACATCTTGTCTTGAGTCTAAATTGTAACAATTTTTATTGCACCATGCTGAAGCCCCTGGGCAGGTTGTACGAACTGGAATATTCCAAACAAATACTTTGTCAAAAACCTTTCCGCTTACACCTGTCTTTTTGTTCCCGTTTTCAAGACCATCAGGAAAATCGCCTTTACTCCGTGGGGGTATTGGATAAAAAGAAGAGGCTAAATCATATATCTTTGTGCGTTCTACCTGCCTTAAGCTATTGGGGATAGGTCGTTTGTTTGTAAAGAACAAGCAGTATCACCTCGTTTAATATTAGGAATAATACTTTCGGGGACTGCTGTATGTATAGTGTAGAAAGAACTCTTGTTTATAAGCACCACTTGCTACAAGGCAAGCAACTTTTAAAAGGCAATTCAGTTTCTTCCAGATAGGGTATCTTGCAAAGTGTTTAGTTTCCACAGAAATTATTAGGCTTTCTTTCTGATGATCAGCGTTTTAAAATATTCATTAATATAGTTTATTCCTACAGTAGAATTTAATCCGAAAGTTATATGGTCATTTCTCATATATACTATCGATTATATTTAATGTACTTTCGTAAGGTAAAAAATGTTTTGTACATTATACCATATATTCTCTGACATGTCTAGTACTTTCGGCGTTTTTCACAATTTCCTAGATGGCTAGTGTTATCAATTAGATAGGCAAAAACAGGCCGATACAGCAACCCCAAGGATTAACTGTATCGGCCCGGCATTTTACCACTTCGCCAGAATCCTGGCATAGATGAGCTTCCTCCGCTCATCATACCGGGTAATGTGTATCAGCACCGTATCCCCGATGGCAAACTGGGTGTCAAAGTGGTTGTTGGAATACAGGCAAAGGCAGGTCACCCCGTCCTTCATGGAGCAGAAGATCCCCCCGGCGTACTTCCCGCTGATGACCGCCTGCCGGCGGCAGCCTACCGGGTGGCGTAACTCCGCCCCGTCAAAGGGGTTGGGGTTTACCTCCTTCACCGAGATGACCGGCTTTCCCGTTTCGGGGGAAAAGCCTTTTAAGACAGCCTCCAGCTCCTGGCCGGGACGGTACTTCTCCCGCAGGTCGGCGATGGCGGTGTAGCTGAGGTCCCGCTGGGTGCAGGGGATGTCAAAGCCGCCGCACTCCAGAAGGCACCGCTTGGGCCCGGCGGTCAGCACCCGGCAGGGGACCCGAACGCCGCTTTCCCCGGCGTGGAGGCTACGGAACCGCCGCCGCTGCTTCTGCATGGCCAGCTTTCGGGAGGCGATGGCGCACTCCCCGGCCCGATCCACTTCCAGGATGACATACTCCACCTTTGCCCCCACCAAACTCCTGGTCACATGGTCGGGGCGCTCCTCCCCGGCGGCCCAGATCTCCGTCTCCGGGATGATGACCTTGACCCGGTAGCTGATGATGACCAGGCTGCGGATGGTTCGCCGCTCCGTCTGCCCGGTCTCCGGGTTTTGGAAGGTAACGGTGTTGGTGTCCACGCCGGTGACCTCCCCGGCAAGGATGGACTGGGAGCGGTAGGAGGCGTAGATGGCCTGCCATTCCTGGAGCTGCTCCGGGGAGAGGTCCCGGTCCAGCTCTTTGAAATCGGTGTGGAAGAACTCGGCCCGGCGCTGGGCCTGGAGCTTTTCCGCTTCAGTTTCGGTCTTGGCCGCTGCGGACCGCCGTTTAGGCTTGGCAGGAGCGGGAGCCGGGGCAGATTCCTCCGGTGTGGGTGCGGCTTCGTCCGCTGCCGCCTCTGCCGGAGGATCATCTTTTCCCGGAGAGCTCTCCGCCTCCATGACCACCGAATAGAGGGGCGCGCCCTCCTCCTCCAAGGGCGGCTCATCGGGGGACAAAGGCTCCTGGTTTTCCGGGGGAGTTTCCGGCGGCGTAGCGGCCTCCTCTGGGACGGGAACTTCTTCCGGGACAGGAACCTCTTCCAGGACAAGGGCCTCCTCCGGGACGGGAGCCTCTTTCGGAATGGGGGTTTCCTCCGGGGTCTCCAAAGATGCCTCCTTCGTCTTTTCCTGGATGGCCTCCTCCTGCTGGGACAAAAGCTCCGCTTCGATTTGGGCTTTGGTCTTTCTGGGCATTTTCTGTTCTCCTTTCGTTGATATGATTTCAAACGGCCTGCGTTATCCTTGGTTGGCAGCACCCCCTCCACAATCCTCCGCCCGGAGGAAGCGATACCCGCCATTCCCGTCCGGCAGGGCGAAATAGGTCCTGGGGACGGAGGCCAGCGGGGCGATCTGCTCCTCCCGCCGGATGGCAAAGATACAGGTGCAGACGAACCGGGAAAGCTGCGACTCTAACTGCAAGAGCGCCTTCCGCTCCTGGCCGGGGGCCACGGGGATGATCTTGAAGTCCAGATACCCCCGCCGGTCCTCCAGGTAGAAGGCCAGCTTGGCGGGCGGGCTGCCACCGCCGAACTCCGGCAGGGCATCCCCGGACAAAAGCCGCATCACATCTATGGCGGCCAGCATCTCCCCATCCCGCTCCTGGCCAGGAAGAAGGACCAGCTGTTTCTCCCGGCAAAGGCGTCCCAGGAATTGGAGCTGCCGCAGGTCGCTTTCCACCTGCTTTGGGGTACTGCCGAATTTCAGATGGCAGAGCCATTCCAGCTGTTCCCGGCGGGCGCAACGGAAAATTTTCATGGCGTCCAGCAGCCAGGCCTGGAAGCTGGTCATCATCATAGGAACCCCTCCCTTCCCGGAGGGCCCGCCATGGAGTTGAGAAAAGGGTCCACCAGCAGGTCGCTTTCCTGTTCCCAGATGGAGTTGAGAACCACCGCCATGACATAGGCGGTGCTGTTTTTCACCTTCCGCTCCCGGTTGGACTGGAGCTTTTCCAGGGCAGATTGCAAAATCGAGCCGTCCAGCTCCCAAAGATGGGAACGCACCTTCTCCTGGGGAAGGGTGGCCCCGCCCAGGGTGAAGCTGGACGAATAGTAAAGACGCTCCACGGCGTTGCGGAACACCCCTGCCACCTCCGGGGAGAAAAGGTCCAGTTCGCAGTTCTCCAGGATGGCCTCCAGTTCGTCCGGCGGACTGACTTTTTTCTCTCCTCTCTCGATCTTTCTCTGCTCAGTCTTATTTGGGTGCGGAATTTGCAGGTCTTGACCTTCCGAAACGGCAGGGCCAAAGCTGTCAAAGCCGCACTCCTTGACCTGCGGCCCCGGCAGTTCTTCCCTGGCCGGAATATCCCGGAGAGATGCCGGCTTCGCAGGTCTTGGCTTCCCGCCGCTGAAGGGGGCGCTGGTGTGAGCTTCGGCATCTCCTTTCTCCAGCCGCACCAGGGCCAGATAGATCTGATTGGCGTTTCCCCGGCCCAGCCGCCGCTCCCAGATGAGGTCCACCGCCGCCAGCTCCTTGAAGCACTCGATGGCCTTTCGGTAGCTGATCTGCATCTCCTCCGCCAAAGCCTCCCTGGGGAAGATCACAAACACCTCCCCGTCCCGGTTGACCCAGCCATTGAGCCGGGAAAGCTGAAAGCGGTTCAGCAGGAAGGTATAGGCCACCTTCGCCTCCAGGGACAAAGATTTATACCTGCTGTGGGAAAAGAGCCAGCGGGGCATCTGCAAATGGAAGAAGGACACGATGTCCGATTGGGTCATGAGGGGAAAATCCGGGCGGGTGGTCAATGGGGCTGCCTTCATGGGTCGTCACGCTCCTTAAAAATGGCATAAGAAAAACGCCTTCCAAACGGAAAGGCGTTTAATTTATAATGTAACAGTAAAAGTTTAGTTGTACGGCAAAAGCATCTTGTTATTCATGTTGATGACTTTCAAAAAAAGCCCTTATTTCGGCTATAAATTGAAATGTTAGTTCATATGCTTCACTTGCCTCTTTGATTTTAGGATAGTATTTTGCTTCCGTAGCTTTCAAAATATGCGTGTTATTTCTTAAATCATATAAAGCACAATATCTATCTTTAGTGTTCTGTGTCAGTATGCCTTTTTCAAGCGCAAATTCTGCCTTTGTTGGGTTTGTTGTCCATGAAATTTGTGCTTTCTCAGTCTTTACAGTGCACAAGACGGCTTGTTTGCTATCATATGTAATCGCTGTTTTGTTAGACAGTGCATTTTTTATTTCCACAAATTTTTTTGCTGCATATTTATCTTCGAACTCTTTCTTAAAGAACATGCTTATTGTATAATTTAGAAGAGCCTCACAAATAGAAGCATATTGAATAATTTGAAAATTAACAAATCCTTTGTTTTTCCCCATCGGTAAACTTAATGTTTGCATTAATGTATATGCAAACCGAGCTTGGAAAAAGGCTTCTCCCAAATGTTCTTTTAAGGCTTCATTCCCGAGAAAAGAAAACAAATTCTTAAACCACTCGTTTGGATATTCAGCTTCATCATAATTCCAATCCGAAATCAAGTTTCTTTTACAACACAGAACAACTTTGGCTTTCTCATCTTTGGTAAGTTTCATCATTGTTTCCCCCTATTTCAAATTCAATTATGACAATGTTAGCCATCGTATTAGTGTTTCTATTTTTATTGATGTGTATCCTTTTCCTATAAAATTATACTCATAAATTACTTGTTTTGCAAGTGCTTTCTTTACAAATGCTATTTCTCTTCATATCTTCAATACTTACCGCCGTATGGACATACCGCCGGAGCAGGCCCACCGCCTGGGGCGGCTCGCTTTTCTCCGGTTCCGGCGGCGGTGTGGGTTTGCTATCTGCCAAAGGTCCTTCCGGGGCAGGCTGTACCTCCGGGGGAGGCTCCGGAACAGGCTGGACCGGCGGGGCGGGAGCCGCCTTTGCTCTTTCCTTCTCCTGCTCCTCCCGCACCCGCCACCGGGGGATGTAATCTACCACCCGCACCCTGGGCATCTGGCTGAATCCCGGAAGGTCGTCCGGGTTTATCTTGGAGAGGAGCAGCGGCTTTTGTCCCCGGAGAATGACGATCTCCTTGCTGTTGTCCAGCCGCAGCAGCTCGTCCGGGTACATGAGGGGCCGCTGGGTGGTGGTGCGGCTCTGGCTGTAAGGCCGGGTGTTGTTGTAGACCGGGGAGAACAGCGGCTGCACCGGCGTTTGGCTCGTGGTGGTGGCGATGCTGGCGACGCCGATCTTGGCCGACCAGTAGTCCACCGTCATCTTGTCATTGGCCCCCAGGAAGATCTGAAGGTCGCAGTTGCCGATGATCTCCTCCCACTCCCGGTCGGGATAGCGGTCCGAAATTTGGGCCACCCCTTGTATCACGATCTGGCAGTTGATGCCGAAGCTGCGGCAGACGGCGATGGTCCGCTTGAAATCCACCAGATGCCCGATGTTGCAGGCCTCCTCCAGCATGGCGTTCACCGCCACCGGCAGCCGCCCGCCGGGGCAGTTCTTCCGGGCGTGGTTGGGCAGAACGGTGAACATCAGGGAGAAGAACAGGGAGCTGAGAAACTCCAAAGAACTGTCCTGGGCGGAGATGATGCAGTAGTAGGCGCAGGGCCTTTGCCCCAGCTGCAAAAGGTCGATGTCGTTGTACCGGGTGATCTTGTCGATAAGGGGGTTCTGAAAGACGCTGAGCCGGTTCCCCAGGCCGATGGCCACATTCCCCCAGATCTGTCGCCCCGCCAGCTTAAAGACATTGTAGGGGGAGATGGCCGGATGCCCCGGCGGCAGCTGGGCGAACAATTCGTCGATCTCCTGGAAAGTGTTTTGAGAAAGGATATGGTAGACCGTTCCCAGAGACCGCTCCTCCATGGGAAGCAGCTGCCCGGTGGCAGGCTCCCGGCGGTCGTTGACATAGTGGAGGAGGGCCATGAGGAGGTTCTTCTCCGCCTTTTCCCAGAAGTCCTGGCGCTCGTTGGCGTTTGAGGTGTTCTTGATGATGACCTCGGCGATGGTGGCGATAAGGGAGGAGTCACCCCCTACCACACTCATGCAGTTAAAACCATCGCTGTTTTCCAGGTCCAGGAGGTTGTAAGCTTTTACCAGATACCCCTGCCGGCGCAGCGTCTCGGAGGTCCGCTCGAACAGCTCCCCCTTGGGGTCCACGATGACCATACTTTCTTTTTCCTTCTTCATGGCCATGCCGTAGATAAAGGGCAGTACAAATCCCCGGCTTTTCCCGGTGCCGGAGGCTCCGTAGATCATCACATGGCGGTTAAGGGGCAGATCTGGCTTTACTGCCAGGTATTCCTCCTCCACACCGTCCTCCTGTTTGCCTATAAGCACTCCCTCCAGCTTCTCCGGCGGGCCAATGTCGATAAGCTTTTCGATCTCGGCTCGCTTGGTCCACCAGCCCCCAGTACCGTGGGTGCCCTCAGCCACAATGTCAAAGCCCCTGGGGTCTCGCTGGACCTTGCAGCCGGATAGCCAGTGGTATCCCTTCTTGGAGAGCAGGCAGACCATGACAGCGCAGAAGAAGGTGACTCCCAGCCCGGTGGGGGTGAATATCGCCAAAAGGTTCGTTATCGGGTTTAGAACCCAAAGGCTTTGGACCTCCGGCGTTCCCGGTGTATGAAAGGTGCTGTCGATACCCAGCCGGACAGAGTGAATAAACATCCCGTAGAAGTACCACCCCGCCAGCAGGAGAAGGAGGTGGGCTTCAGCCCAGTCCAATACCTGAACCGCCTTTTTCCGACAGCACCGCGGCAGATGGCCGGCCAGCTTTTTTCCTTTTTGGAATATCGGAGACATCAAGATACCCTCCCTCTTTCCTCCCAAACGGCTCTCTGCCGGGGTCGTGGAGCCGAAGTTTTAACGCATCGCTCACTTGCTCCTTTTCCACTTGGTAGAAATCAACCTGTCCTGCCGCCCCGAACAGTTCCGCCAAAGTCTCCAGCTGTTCCGGGAAAGCCACAATGGACAGCCGGGAAAGTCCTGCGCCAAAGACTGTTTGGCAGGCCCGCTGAAGCCGCTTTATGTCCATGTCCATAGCTACCACCAGGGGGATTCCGTTCAGGGTGGCGTCGGCATCCGGCAGGCTACTTGGGGGCGGCCGGTAGGCGTTGGACAGGACCAGCCGGGCGATCCTCTCCCGGTAGTCCGGGGTTCCCATCACCAGCAGCTGAACCGCTCCGGCGTCACTGCATTCCAGCAGGTGCAGGGGCATTTGGACCATTTTTGCGGCGGTACAAAAGGAAGTCCAGTCGCTTTTGTGCTTTGTCTCCCCGGCAGGGGGCTCGTGGAGCAGCCACCAGGCGGCGTCGGTATACCGGTCCGAAGCGTAGACAGAAATTGTTTGGGAACATCCCGCGGCGGCCTGGCGAAACCGGGTCATCTCGTTCACAAAATACATCCCCCGCTGGTCGGTAAAGTGGACCAGGCATCCACAGGTCCCCAGTCGCCCCACCCCGCACATCCGCAGGCCGTTCCAAACCTTGGTGTTCTGGCGGCGTAGGCTTCTCTGCATGGCTTCGGTGGCGAGAAAGACGCCAGGCCGGTTCAGGTCCTCCAGCCGGTCCCGGAACACATCGAAGCCCGCCTGATGGAAGGTGAACATCACCCTGGCGGCCTGTTCCCTGCGGCGGGTCTTTGCGGGATCACTGACATACTTGGCGTCTTGGGGATAGGGAAAGCCAATCTCCGCGAGGAACGCCCAGCCCAAGGGGGTGAGCCGGTACTGCCGCCGTTCCCTGGAATGATAGAGAAGATGCAGCGCCTCCAGCACCCCGATTCCTGCGGGAGCAAAGATGCTGGAACCGAACCGTTCCGACAGACTGGAAGGCAGCCCCTTGAACCACCCCGCCAAGCGGAGAAGCTCGATTTCTGCGGTGCTAAAAATCACCTGTGGATACCCCCTCCCCGGAAATTCACCCCACAATGTGGACATGGTGGGTGGCTCTGATTTTCCGCTCTCGGATGCGCCGGCAGCGGAAAATCCGCTCTTCAAGCGCCTTTCTCCTCCATTTACATCCAGGGGTAAATTATAATAGGCCCTTGAATATGTTTTTTTGCCCTTTCTGGAAATTCACCCCCGGATGTGTTCATAGGGAAAAGCCGTACTGCCCCGTCCGCAGGGCGAAAAAGTCCCCGGCTTCCTCCGCCGGGAGGATGTAGATGTGACAGCTGGGCATTTTATCCAAGGTAGAGAGAAGGGCCATTTCCAGGGTAAACTGGTCGTCGTCCGGGACCACCACCCCTTTGATGGCGTTGGGGATGGCCTTCCAGCCCTTGTTGTCCTGGTCAAAGACCTGGCGGTTTCGGAGATCACAATGCTCGTTGATGACCAGCAGGGCCTTCTCGAACCAGGGGAGGGGCCCCTTGGTCCGGGTGTAGCTTTGGAGCAGCCGGGAGATGGTCTGCTGAAGAAACTCCGGCGTACGGTAGCGGCAGTTGGGCAGTAAGGTATATAGGGTGATATGTACCCAGCCGAACAAATTCACCTCCATTTTTCCGCCAATTTCGGATGGTGGGAGAACAGGCTTTCCTTCCGGTTCCCCAATCCGGGGCAGGGCGGTTTCATTCCACTGACAGAGTTTAACAGCAGCCTTTTCCACCTCAATTTGGGCTTCTGGCAGCCCTGTGATCCGCCCGGAAAGGGCCAGTTTTATCCGGCCTTCCGCCTGGGAGAGCAGAACGGAAATGTCCTTCAAAAGTTTATCCTGGTTCATTTTTATCCTCCCTCATATGCCGCTCCAGGTCCTGGCGGCTGGTGGTGATCATGTCGTACTCGGTGGGGGTGGGCTGGAAAGCGACAGAGATGCGGTTGTGCCCGGCGCAGAGCAGTCCCTCTCCCCGGCGGTTGCGGATGATCTGCAAGGTCTCCTCGTTGGAAAGCCCCAGCACCTTCTGGGTAAACACGGCTTCTTCCTCCTCCATAGGCAGCACGATCTTGATGCGGCTGTTACTGAGAATGGCCCGGCCGTACTGCCCGTCCCCCAGGGCAAAATAGTCGTGGCAGTCCTGGGTCTCCCCCACCATAGCCCCGCCGTACCCCCGGATGATCTTGACGATCTCCAGAACAAAGTTGGCGGCGATGGGGCTGGAGGAGGAGCCGATAAGGGTCCACAGCTCAAAGAGCATGAGGAGTTTTTTCTCCACCCTGGATTCCTTGCACTTGTCCCAGCAGAAGTCCAAAGCCATAAACATCCCCACCGATACAAGGTCGGAGGGTAGTTCCGAGATGTCCAGGACGATGTACTTGTTTTGCAGGTCCACATTGGTTTGCTGGCCCATGTTGGCGGCGGAGCCGGTGGCGAACCGGGCCAGGGCAACCGCCAGGCTTTTGGTCTCCGGCTGCTCCTGGAGAAGGTCGTACAGGTCGTGGAGGTCTGGCATGGTCCTGGGGCTGCCATCCTTATTACGGAGGGAAGCGTTATCAAAGGTGATGCCGAACCGCCGGTAGCACTCCACCAGGGCCGGGTCCAGGTACTGCTTTTCCTCCTCGGTGATGCCCGTTTTGAGGAGGGAAAAGAAGATGTGCAGCTTGGAAATCTTGTCTGCCAAAAGGGAATCCCCCCGCTCGGCCAGGCGGCCCAGCTGGGAGTCGGTGTCCAAGGTGCTGCGGCGGATCTCCATGATGTTGATGCAGTCCTTTGAGGTGGGGGACAGCTTGATGTACTTCCCCCCGATGGCCTCGCAGGCGGGGCACAACTCGTGGCCCTTGAGAGGGCAGAGAAGAAACACCTGCACCCCCTGCTGGCGGTAGCGCAGAGCCATCAGCTGCATGAGGAAACTTTTCCCCGCCCCGCTCATCCCCATGACACACATATTGCCGTTGGAGTATTTGGCGGAATCGAAGACATCCAGCATACAGGCGGAGCGGTTGTGCTGGTTGATGCCCAGCATCACCCCGGTCTGGTCGCAGATCTCAAAGGAGGAAAAGGGGAAGGAGGCAGCTACCCCGGAGGTGAGGACATTCCGCCGCCCCTTCCGCTCAATATCCGGGTCCAGGGACAAAAGGGGCAGGGCGGAAAGAAAGCCCTCCTCGTTGCGGTAGTCGCACCGGCGCACCGTCATTCCCAGGGCGGTGCAGCGGGTCTCCAGCCAGGCGGCACGCTGTTCCATGGTCTCCAGGTCCTCCCCGTGGACTTCAATAAGGGTTGTCATGTAGTAAAAGTCCTCGCCATCCCGGTTCATCTCGTTTTTCAGGTACAGCCCGGCGTCGATGGCCCCGTCCACCTCCTCGTAGTCCTGGCGGGTGTCCCCGATCTCCCGCATCCGGGAGCGGTTGAGCATGGTGGTGTGAGCGATCTTGGAAAGAATTTTTTCCCTGGGCTGTTTCGTGAAGGTAAAGCTGACATTGATCCCCTCCCCGGATTCAATGACGGGGCAGAGCCAGCCGCCCCCCACGGTGGAGGGGTAGCCGTAGCCGGCGATGTAAAAGTAGGTGTGATACACCCCGTCCACCTCCACATAGTCCCGGTGGCCCAGGTCGGCGGAGGCCGGGGCCAGAATGTCCGGCACGGTAAAAGCCCCGGAATCCAAAGGGGATACCTCCGGTTCCTGGGGCTTTTTGCAGAAAAGGGGCTTTCGTTTCTTCGGTTCCTTCTTTTTGGAGACTTTTGTCTGACCTTTTCTCATCCGCTTCTTCTCCGGCCCTTCCGGTTCGGGAAACGGCTCCACCTGCCAGCCCGCGCCATCCTGTTCCACAGGCCGGGCGCCGGGGCGTTTTTGCCGGCGGGGTATTTTCTTCTGGGAAAAGTTTTCCGTCTCAAAATGTCCGTCCTCCGTTTCAAAGGCTCTGATCTGGTAGCGGTGCCTCATCCGCCCCTTCACCTCCCGCAAAAAGTTCGTCGTTCGCCGCCCCGTAGACCTTGGAGACCGCCGCAAAAATATCCGGGGACAGCTTCTGGCGGCGGCTGGTTTTTTTGCTGATACAGCCGTTCAGCGTTTCCAGCAGGAAATTGTCGGCGTATTCGCTGGAGAGGACCTCCAGGCCGCACATCCCCAGATACCGCCGGGCGTTCTGCTCCTCCTCCCAGAGCCGCTGGGCGATGGCCTCCACCGACTGCTCTCTGGCCTTCATCCCGGCGTCGTACCGGAACACCAGGAAGAACCGCCGGGTCACCGCCTCGCTTGCGGCCAGGCGGGTCACCTCCCGGATGTTATCGGCGATGAGTTCCCGGCAGCCCTCCACCGGCTCGCTGTCGTAAAAGTCCCGCATCCGCCGGACATAGCTTTCGATGTCCGCCTTTTGCGTTACCACCAGAATTTGCAGGGTGTCCGGGGCCACCTTCAGGTAGCTTCGGAAGTAGTGGATGAGGTTCTGCTGCTCCAGGGGGGAAAGGAGGTAGAAGTTCACCGGCAGCACCTCCACGAACTTCACAAAGCGGCTGTCCTTGGTGATGACCACCCCCTTCTGGATGTCCGCCACCGGGAGCCACTTCTGGGTACTGCCGTGGTACTGGGAGACCTTGAGATCGGGGGTGGTCTTGCCAAAGATCAGTTCCTTGAGGTTCATCTGCCCCGCCCCCTTTTGGCCGGGGTCCCCCGATAGGTGAGAACGCCCCGCCGCCTGCGCCATCTCCACCAGGCCCAAAGGAACCGGCTGAGACAGTCATCCTGGACACCAATGAGGGCAAAGCCCCCCAGGGGCACGCCGGCGATCATGGACACCATGATCTTTGTGGTGAGGTCAAAGGGAAGAAAGACGAAACAGCAGAACACCACCGGGAGCGCCAGGATCAGCGCCTCGATGGTGTTGCGGATGGGAAACAATCCCGCCAGCCTGCCGGCGTCGGTGAAGTTCACCGGAATGTAGTAGTCCTGGTAGTTCAAGCGAAGTCCTCCTTTTCGGCCTCGTCCAGAAGGCGGTCCTTGCAGCGTTCAAAGTCCCGCTCTAAGGCGGAAAGGCTTATCCTTCTGGCGGCGATGACCCGCAGAAAAGCCCGGCGCACCAGGTCCCGGTGATACTGGGTGCTGGGGTCTGGGTTCAGCTCGATCTGGGCAAGGCGCTGGGTGGAAAGCTCGGCGGCCTTGCTCAGTTCCACATAGGAGATGTTGTACTTGTGGCGCAAAAGGCGCATGGTTCGGTTCATGGTGTCACTTCCTGTTTGATTTTTTAGCAAAGATTGAGTATAATAAAACAAAAAGAGGGAAGGGAGGAAACATGATGTGTACAGAGGCCCAATTACAAAGCATTTCCAATCAGATTTATACAGAAGCGGTAAAGGTGTTTGGGACGCTCCTGGATGGGGTTATTCTCTATGGCTCCTATGCCCGTGGGGATTATACGGAGGATTCAGATATTGACATTATGGTGCGGGTCGATCTGCCCAAGTCTCAGTTGGTCAGCTATCGCCGCCACTTCTCCCATCTCGGCAGTGACCTTGGCTTGGAGCATGATGTTCTTGTTTCCATCCACCTCCAGGATAATGAAACTTTCCAGCAGTATCGGCGGCATCTTCCTTTTTATCAGAATGTTGACCGAGAGGGAGTGCTGATCCATGCTTGAAGAAGAACAGATTTCTCTTTGCCGTTATCGAATCGAAAAGGCCCGTCAATGCTTAATTACTGCTAATGATATTATGTACAATGGCGACTATGCCTCCAGTGCGAACCGTTCCTATTATGCCATTTTGCATGGAATCCGGTCTGTTTTGGCGCTGGATGGGTTGGATTTCAAAAAGCACTCTGCCGTCATCGGGAAATTCCGAGAGCTTTATATCAAAACAGGTCTTTTTGATGTAGCGTTTTCCAGAATGATCGGAGAGGCCTTTGACCTGCGGAGCGATTGCGATTATGAGGATTTTTACCTTGTGACCAAGGCGGAGGTAGAGGACCAGATCAAAAATACGGCACAATTTTTGGATGCTGTGGAAAGCTACATAGAGAAACGGATCTCCGCATCATAACGGTGCGGAGTTTTTCTTTACCCGATTACCCAAAATGGTCCCCCAGCCGCATCCAGGCTGCTGGCCTCACTGAACACGATCCCGGCCTCCCATTCCTGCTGGCTTTTGGCGAGGCTCACCGGGTCGGCCACCAGCAGTTTCCCCTCGGCGGTGACGCCTCGCAGCACAATGAAATGCCCGCTGGTGGTGAAGTGTCCCGGCCCCATGATGGCGACCACCAGCTTTCCTTCCGCCAGAGCGTCTACCACCTCCTGCATACCGCTCCGGCCAGGGCAGGAAACGGTCAGGCCAAAGTGGGCGGCGCCCTCCGGAATCAGAGTGCGGTAGCTTCCGTCCCCCTCGCAGCAGTAGCCGTTTTCATAGGCCCAATCCGCCATTTCCTTGGGGTCCATGGTGCCGCCGGTGAGGGTGGAGACCACCATCGCCAGTGCGGTGGGGCCGCAGCCAGCATAGCCGATGGTCTGGGTCCTGCCGTAAGGCTCGTTACACCACCTCTGGTCCATTTGGTTCCAGTAGACCACCTCCCGGCTGCCATCGGCAAAGGTAATATCCCCGATTGCCGCCCCCGGCAGGTCGCCGGTGTAATCCGGGGAGGACAGGTCAACCGCCTGGGATTCCGTAAGGTTGTCATGGAGAAATCCCGCCCACCGGAGATGAAAGGCGTCAAACCTCAACTTGTTCATCAAGGCTTGGGGACCGATGTCCCAAAGGCTGATATGGATGCGGTACAGCGGGTCCTCCTCGTCCTCGTCGCCGCTGGCGTAGTAGGTCTCCACCCAGTAGGAATACTCGATGTTCCGGCGGACGATCTCCCGGACGCTGCTTTCCGTGATCTTGAAAAGGTCCTGGTCATGGTGGGCGGAGGAGATCGCCGTCAGCCAGCTGCGGTTGGTGTTGCCAAAGTCCTCGGTCACCACCACATCGTCGTACCCGGCGGACAGGCGGGAGATGATGGCGTCCGCCTCCAGGTGGGTGTAGTGGTCAAAGTTTTCATACAGTCCGCCGACAAAGGCGGCCTGCCGGTTCATCGCTTTTACATCGTCATCCTCCACCGAGGGGAACTGGAAGTTGGGATTCACCAGGGAAAGAAAGAGGAAGAACGGCAGAAGCACCACCAGAAGGAACAGGCCCCCGGCAATTTTCAGAAGCTGCGGAAGAAAGGATTCAGTGGCGGCGATGGCGGCCCCGTGAAGGCCGCCTTTTATCGCCCCGTTTAGGATCGTGGCGACGGACTGACCCATTCTGGCCAGCCTGGCTGCGGAAAAACCCCGGCTTTCATCGTTCACGGCTTACCACCTCGTTCCCGGTTCAGCGGCGGGCGGCTTGGATGCTGGGGATCTTGCGCCGCCGTTCTCTTTGGGCCGGTTTCCCTGCGAGGGGCGGGCCGTGGCGCTTCCTTCTCCGGTGGGAGCTGGGCCGGAGCGCCATTCCTGCCGGGGCTTGGAGGATCGGCCTGCGGCACAGGTGAAACGATGGTTTGTGCGGAACTGTTCCTGCGGGAACTGGGCGGCTGACCGTCGGCAGGCGGTTTGGATGGCGAGGGAGTTGTCTCCGGCGCCGGTGCCCCCGGCCCATTCCTGCGGGAGCTTTGCGGGGCTGCGACGGCAGGCAGTACAGGCTTCGGCGGTTCGCTGTTCCTGCGGGAGGCTGGTAGGGCTTCCCCGGAACTGGGGGCTGCCGGACGCTGCGGCGGGCTATTCCTGCGGGACGCTGGCGGCATATTGCCAGCACCAGAACCATCTTTGCGAGGGCCATGCTCCAGGGCATTTTCCTGGGTCGATTGTCCACCCCTTTGGATAGGCGGCCTGGTAGGTGTGGGACTTTGGCCTAAACCGCCGTTTTGAATGACACCGGCCGCCGTGGTATCGCTTTGTCGGTGGACCTGGCTATGGGTCGAAGTTTGGGCATTTGTCCCGGTACGGTCAGCCGCTTTTCCGGGCGGAGGGGGATTTTTCCCCGTCGTCTGGGGTAACTGCCCTTGTCCTGTCCGTCCCTGCGGAGGAGCGGTATTGGGGCCTTTGCGGTTAAGCGGCGGCCTCGTGGGCGGGGGTGCCGGAATGCCCGCCGGAGCGGCCAACGGATTTTGACCGCTTTGCTTTCGTCCTCCCCCTTGCGGGCGTGTCCCCCGTTCTCTGGCGGGTGCTGGAGCGGTGGCCTGTGATTGTCCGGCGGGGGCAGACTGTCCCGCCGCCTTTGTCGGGCTTTTCGCCGGAGCGGCAGCCGCCGTAGTTGTGTCAGTCTGAGAGGAATGTTCTCCCCGCCGGACGGAACTCCGGCCAGGGTCGCCCCCGGATTTTGGAGGAGGGCCGGGTCTGGGCGGCGGGCCAGGCCGGGGGAAACCTCCCGCCGCTCCGCTTTTTCCGGCGGCTCCGCCCTTTCCGCTTTTGCCTTGGCTGCCCATAGCGGCGGCTACCGTCCTGCCCATTCCCCGCACCGCCGCCATGGTGACCATCAGCGGGATGCCGCGGCCAAGGGGGTCCCCGGTCCGGGCGGGATTCAGCCCGATGCGGCAAACCAGGTCGTCCACCTTCCGGGCCACCCTGGCGATGGCCACCACAAAGAGCAGCCAGGGGAGGACCCCGGCCCCGCTGGGGATGGCCGCCATAGCGGACAACAGCAGCTTTAAGAAAACCACATTCATCAGCATCATCACGCACATGGAGCCGTACATCCGGGCCCATCCCTTGAAGATGTCCTCGGTGCTTTTGCTGCCCCCCATCCCGAAGGCCAAAGGAGCCATGATGGTGAGGGCGGCAAGGACCACATACCGCTCGGCGATCTCAAAGAAAAAGCGGATGATCTGGAAAATCAAAATCAGGCCGACAATGACCACCAAAAGCCAGGTCCCGTCAAAAAGCCCGAAGTGGCTTTCGGTGGGGAGGGCGATCTCCACGCTGTCCGGCATCCCCACCAGCTCCATCACCCGGCCGGTGATGGTCAGGCCGAGGTCGCAGATCTGGCGGCTGGCCATCAGCAGGAAGGAAAAGACGAAGGTGCGGGCGAACAAAATTTGGGGGTCCTCCCCCTCGAAGCCCAGCCCCGACACCATGGCCCGCATGGCCTGAAAGACCAGGTTGCCCATAAGCAGCGCCCACCCGGCGGCCATCATGACCTGGACGATGCCGGCCGTCACCGGGACATGGGCCTCGAAGTAGGCCAGGTCCATGTTGAACACCTCAATAAGGGCCCCGGACAGGTTTTCCACCCCCTCCAAAATCAGTTGGTAGACCCAGAGGACCAGCCCTTTGAGAAGCCCTTCCAGCATGAAAACCACCTGCCTTTCCCTGCTAAAATTTTACGGTGTGGAGGATGCAATACCGGGGTCCAAAGTGGCAAGGCCCTGGAACAGGGGCAGCACATAGCTGAGGAACGCCCCGATGCCGTTGATGACCGCCCAGGCCACCCAGATACGCCGGAGCCAGTCCCAAGCCTGGTCCACCTTGTGCTGGTTGTTGCTCATCTTGGCCCCGATGACCGCCACCGCCGACATCAGTCCCGCCAGCACCGTGCTGATCCCGGCGATATGTTCATAGACATCCACGATGATGCGGTTGGCCACCGTCCACATATCATCCACGGCAAAGGCGGTGGTGGACAGGCAGAGGACAAAGAGGAACGCTGTCACGGCGAAAAAAGAGTACCTGCCCAGGGTAGGGCAGATACAGCGGAAAAGTCTTTTCATGGATACCTCCCATAGGAAGGGGCCAGACGGATCAACCGTCCAGCCCTTTCCGGTCAATAAAATTTAGAACCCGGTCTTGGGGAACTTTGTCTTTTTGCTGGAGAAGATGACAGTCACCCAGCTGTCTTTACCAATGGCCCACTCCCCATGCCGCTGACCGCCGGCGTCGGTGCGGTTGGTAAAGCGGTAGCCGCTGGGTAGATTTCCGTTGACGGCGCAGGTGATATAAGGCGCCTCAACCTCTCGGAAACCAGCCTGTACTGTCCCGAAGTTGAAGCGGAAGGCGGTGACATACTCTCCGGCCTTCAGGCGGAGGGCGGAGCGGCTGCAATCCAGCTCCTGGCTGGCCTTGCTGTTCAGGCCGTCCTCCAGGATACGCCATTCATCGTTCTTGTTGGTCTGGTACTCCACCGAATAGGCGAGGTGTTCGTTCCAGGTTCCGGTGCGGATGGTCCGCAGACGCAGGGCGTCGGTGGGCAGCTCATCCCGCCAGTAGAAGTCATCCAAGGGGACGGTGGAGGTGTTGGTGATGTCCTTGAAATCGTACCGGATGGTGTCGCCGGGCATGGCCTCGTAGTTGCCATACTTGGTGACCCCCGCCTCCAAGATCTCGCTCTCGTTGAGGACCTCGAAGCGGATCAGGTCGCCGTTGACCTTGATGGCGGCATAAAAAACGGTGTCGTCCAGGATGTAATGCTCCGGGCTTTCGATCTCCCGACAGCCATAGACGCCGACAGGCAGCGGCTTTGTGGTGGCGGTCCCCCGGCTGTCGGTGGTGATGGTATTCACCACCTTATTCTCCCGGTCGAAAATCTCAAAGACCGCCCCCGCCAGCAGCGCCCCCGCCTTGTCCTTGGTGATGTCATTGTAAGCGGCAGCCTTTTTCACGATTTGAATTTGGCCCCGGATGGGCTGGTTTTCAATGGTGACCTCGGTGGTCTCCCCGGACTTTACCTCAACGGTGCGGATGGTGGGGTCCACCACATAGCCCTCCGCCTTGATTTCTTTGAGCTTATACTTCCCGGCGGGCAGCTCCTTGGAAAACTCGATGATGCCGTCCTGGTTGGTGGCGTACTCGCCCAGAAGATTGTTCTTTGCATCGTATAGGTTGAATACGACCCCGTAAATGGGGGCTTTCGTCTCGGTATCCACCTTTTTAATGCGGAGGGTGGCTTTCTGGCGGTTCAGCAGTTCCACGGTGCTGGTCTGCCCCCAGGCCAAAGTGACCTCGTGGACAGTCTCGTCCATCTCGTACCCAGGCAGGGCCTCTACCTCCTGGACATACAGTGCCTCGCCGCCGTCCACGCCGGAAAGCAGAATCTGCCCCAGCTTATTGGAGGTGTAGGTCCCAATCTCCCGATGCAGCTTGTCCAGCACCCGGACCTTGACCCTCTCCAGGGGCTGCCGGGTTTCGCTGTCCAGCTTGACGATTTTGAGGACCGGGTAGGGCTGGTTGCGGTACTCCACCACATTCAGCTTGCCGGAAACCAGTTCAATGTTTCGGGGAGCGGGGTCGGGCTTGTACCCCTCCAGGGGCTTCACCTCGGTGACCTGCACCCAGCCTTCCTCCCGGTCCGGGATATTGATGATACCGGTGGCATCTGTGGCAAAGGTTCCGATAGCGGCCCCGGAAATCTCGGTGACCTTAAACTGCACCCCGGCCAGAGGTTCTCCGGTCACATCGTCCACCTTGCGGATCTGAAGGCCGGTGCGGGGTTTGTTCAAGAACTCCACCACTGCGGGAGCGGACAGCTTCAGCTCTACCAGCTTTGTCTCCCCGCTGGCGATATAGCCGGGATTGGCCTGGGTCTCCTTAATGAGATACCAACCAGGCACCACATCCTTGCCGGTGACGGTGGCCATGCCGTTGCTGCCGGTGCGGTACTCCCCGACAAGCCGCCCGTCCGAATGGGTGACCAGGAAGACTGTGTCCGGGATAGGCTCGCCAGTGATGGCGTCCTTCTTGCTGATAATGAGAGGGTGTTCGGGGGTATTAGTCAGCTTGATAACACCATTCTCCGCCTCTTTCAGCGTAAACTCATGGACGGTATCATCCTTGAGGTAGCCGGGTAAAGCCCGAACCTCTTTCACCAGATAGATGAGGTCAGGGTCCGCATCCTCCAGAACGATTTTTCCTTCTGTGTTGGTGGAAAACTGCCCCAGGGACTTGCCATCCCTAACGCTGATTTCAAACACCACCCCCTCCAAGGGCTGTAAGGTCATGCTGTCGATTTTCTCAATGGTGAGGGTAGGCCGCTTGCTGTTCTTCACAGTCAGATCGGCGGTCTTTCCAGGGATAAGCTCTACATCGTAGTAGGTGTTATCGGTGGTGTAGCCGGTGGGGGCGCGCAGCTCGTAAACCTCGTACCACCCCGGCTCCAGGGTGTCCACCAAGACACTTCCGCTTACACCCGTGGTCACATCCACCGATTCCCCACCGTTCCTGCGGGTAACACGGAAAACCGCTCCCGCCAGGTGTTCCCCTGTATCACTGTCGATTTTGGTGAGCAGAAGGCCGGGCTTTCTGCTGTTTTTCACTGTCAGTTCGGAGGTCTTGCCAGGGATCAGCTCAATGTCGTAATGGGTATCGTCTGTTGTGTAGCCGGTGGGGGCGCGAAGCTCGCTGACCTCATACCAATCCTGTTCCAAATTCTCCAGCAGCACGATCCCATCCGCCCCGGTGGTCACATCCAGATATTCGCTGCTGCCACGGCGGGCAACACGGAAAGTCGCCCCCGGCAGGCGGATACCAGTCTCAGCGTCCACCTTCTCAATGAGCAGCTTGGGCTTGGGCATATTGCGGAAAACCACCGTCAGATTACCGCCAAGGGCATCCGGCTTGATGAGGACGGTCTGGCTGCTGTGTTCGGCGTCCAGGAAGTACCCGTGGGGCGGCTGGGCCTCCACGATGGTGTAATACTTTCCGCTCTCCAGCTTCTGCACCACCACGACGCCGTTTTCATTGGTCTGGAAGTCCCCCAGGAACTTGGCGTTCTCGGCGGCGGTCCCCTCGTAGAGCTTGAACACGGCGTTTTGCAGGCCGTGGCCGTCGGTGGCGTCCACCTTCTTGATGGTCAGGCCGGTCCAAGGCTCGTTGCGAAACTCAACGGTAATGGTTTCGCTGTTCCCTTCCGGGATGTTCACGGTGTGGACCTGGCTGGTCCCCTGGTAATACTGGGGCGGAGCGGTTTCCTCCACCCGATACTCGCCCGGAATCAGGTTGGAAAAGACCGCCCGGCCATCCGGTCCGGTAGTCTCGGTAAAGGACTGCCCGGCCTCAAAAGGCGGGGTGTTGGAGCGGAGCAGGGTGGCCTTGATGGTAGCCCCTGCCAGCAGCTGCCCAGTCTGGGCGTCCTTTTTCACCGCTACCAGCTGGGTCTTTTTGTCGTTGGGGATGTCCAGGACCTTCTGCTCTCCCTTGGCTACGGTCACATCGTAGGTGGTCTTGGAGGTCATCACATACCCCTCCGGGGCGGACAGCTCCTCCACGATAAGGGAACCGGCGTAGGGCAGGGCAATGTAGATCTCGCCGTTTTGGTCGGTGGTTTCGGTCCAGGTCTGAGCAGAGATATTGGGGTCGGCATACCGGATGCGGAAAGAGGCTCCCTCCAGGGCAACGCCTTTGTTGCCTGTCTCATGCTTATAAATGGTGAGTGAGCAGGGCATGGCAGTATTGACAAAGGTCATTGTCGTTTCCCGGTCGCCCTCCACAAAGTCGGTGAACTCCTCCACCTGGGGGTCGCTGTTTGTCTCGGCAGAAGAACTGGAGGAAGATTCCGCCACGACCTCGTCCGTCTCAATGTCAATAACAGTGGAGGAAGTTGTTTCGGTTACGATGGTGACCGTCCAGGTCTCCACATGGGTGACACGGGTATAGGTGGGGGCCACCACCGCCGTTTGGGGCTGGGGGTCCAGAAGATACCCCCTGGGAGCCTTGACTTCTTTAACAGTGACGGTGGCAGGATCGTGGTTGTCCGCCGGATGGGTCCAAGTAAAGAGCCGTGCCCCATTGTCTACTTCCCAGCCGTTGACGGTGGTGTGGCTGCCGTCTGAAAAGGCAACATCTATATCAAACAGCGCCCCGTCCAGGCTCTTTTCGTCCTGGTCATGCTTACGGATGGTCAGCTGGCCTATGGCATCGCTGTAAGAATATGTTTTCTTATTGCGGACCTCGGTATCAGTCCGGGTGTCGGTGTTTACTTCTACCCGGTATTTTCCCTCTGATTCATCGGGAAGGTCTGGGGTGGTATCGGTATTGTAGGTAATGAGATTTTGCGTCCCCCCGCCCCACTTCAAATAATTGTATTTGAGGTCGGAATAGTCGCAGGCGCCGTTGAAGATCTCATCCTCGGAAGCCGCCCCTGGGCAAGCCCCCCAAGAGGCCACCGAGGTCCCCATCAGGTGCGCCCAAATGGCCGCTTGGGCAGCGGCGTAATCTGCGTCGCTCTTGCCGGAATTGTCATAGTTGGCGAGGATCTGTTTAATGGCGGGGTCATTTCCCTCTCCGGTCTGGATATAGCTCCCGTCCGGGAAGGCCCCGTTCCACTCGCCGCAGAAGGCCACCTTGCCCCCCAAGGTAATACGGGGCATCCCATCCCCCAAATAGGCGCCATTAGCGAAGGTAAGGCGATTTGCTGTTCCTCCGGCCCAGCTGATGATCCGATAGCTGGGGGAGGCGCTCCCGGAAGCCGCCCTTGCTTTTTTCGTGCCGGAAGTCAATTGGGCAAGTACATATTCCTGATACTGCTGGAGCCAGTGCTTCGGCTCATTCCCCTCGGATGTGCCGCTGTCCAAAAAATGCTGGTCATCCGGCGATCCCGCCGCAAAGGCTGTGACCGGCATCATTGTTATCAGCATCATCACGCACAGCATGAGGCTAAGCAGGCGTTTTGTGATTTTACGCATAGTTCTTTCCTTTCTTTTCTCTAAAAGTGGGCATAGAAAAAGAGCCTGTCCAGGCTCTTTGGGGATATTGCGGGGATGTTACGGGGCGAAAACCTGCACCCAATAGTGACTACCGCCTGTCGTCTGATAACAGCCGACGCCAACGCGGTGGAACCTTTCTCGGAGGATGTTGGCGCAATGTCCTTCCGAACTCATCCAGGAAGTCACCTGCTTTTCAGCGGAGGCCTTTGCGCCCACATTTTCTCCATAGCCGGGATGCTCCTTGACCACCCTGGTCCCGTCTGGGCGTTCATGGCTGTATTTAACGGAAACCTCCTCCGCCCGGATCTGCGCCAGGGCCATTAGGTCACCATCCACTTCAAGCGGCTCTAAGCCACGGTTTTCCCGCTCTATGTTGGTAAGGCGGATGACCTCCAGGGCTTCATCTTCCAGGGTTTCCCCGGAAAGCGTCTCCTCCGGCTCCTCCTCGATGCCTTCCTCACCAGCCGTTTCTTCTTCCCGATAGGTTTCATCAAACACAAAAGACGGATACAGATTTTTGAGGTCAAAGCCCTGCCCGGAAGTGGAAGGAACGGTCTTTGGTGATACAGGGTCCGCTGGAACTAGGGGCTCCGGTTCCAGACCATTGGGCGTATCCGCCTGGGAGGCAGGGCCGTTTTCGGCGGTCGTTTCTTCAGCGGGCACAGATTCCGGTAACTCGGCTGCGTCTTCCAACGCAGGGTCAGAGGCTTCCGCATCCGCCTGGGCGGTCAGCGTCTCCAGCTGGGCCCTCAGCGCCTCGATCTCCGCATCCTTCGCCTTTTGCTCCTCCTCGTACTGGGCCATGGCCTCATCCACCGATTGCTGAACAATAGCTTCGATGTCCGGGGATTCCGCCAGCGGCGTTTCCACGGGAACAGGGGCCTGGGCCGCACACCCGGCCAGCAGCAGGGCAGTGGTCACCATAAAAACGGCAAACTTTTTCATTTGCGTCCCTCCTCTGCAAGAACGGCTTCTCTTTTGAACGCCCCCATTCTAACATAGAATTTTTATAATGCAATAGATATACTTTTGTCCTTAAAAATTTTCTATCCGACCACCTCTTTCGCCTGCACCATCAGCCGTTTGGAGGGCTCGCCGCTGACACAGGTGACCAGGGTGAGCCGGTTTTCATCGGGCCGGTCCAGCACATAGTCCCAATCGGTGTCAGAGATTTTTGCCGTTTGGAACACCTCATAGCGACGCTCCCCCAAAGCGGTGGTGTAAAAAACTTCGTCCCCCGTTTTCAGCTTGTGCAGGTCCTTGAAGTAGGCGGGGGAGCCGTCGGCGGTGGCGTTGTGGGCCGAAAGGGCCACATTCCCGTCCCAGGCGGAGCTTATCGGAAAATGGGCGGCCCCTCTGCCCATCACCGAAAGCATATCCTCTGTTCCGGGGTCGATGGCCTTTACCTCCAGACCGATGGCGGGAATGGACAGGATGCCGATACAGTCTTCCTCTTCCAAGGCGGCCATATCCGGCGGGGTGTAAGAGTGGCCGGCGGTCACGCTCCCCCCTTGCCAGACAGTTTCCGGGGTGACGGGCGTGGAAGATGCTGTTGGTGCTTCTTTCCTTTCTTCGGGACTTATCACCTTGATCCCGCCGTCAGCGGTATGAACTTCTGTGTCCGGGGGTGCGCCCTTGGGGAGTTCCAGGGCGATGTCGGGATCATCTCCGGCAGGCGATGACCCCGACCCGCCAAAGCAGGCTGAACAGCAGAGGACCAGCGCAAGGCAGGCGCAGAAGATCAGCAGGTTTCGTTTCATTCCGTTACGCCCCCTCTCCGGCGGGGATGCTCCCCACCTTCAGCTTGCAGCCGTAGCCGTTGTTCACCAGGCGATGCTCCTTCACCGTGCCATCGGCACAGATGACCCGGAGGAATTGGTTGTTGAGATGCTTCGCCGCCGAACGGTCGATAAGGATCAGATATTCCCGGCTGGCGGGCCCCAGGCTGGGGGCGGTCAGATCAATGATAGGGTCAATGTAGCTGATGCGGATCTTCTGCACCACCCGGTACTCCCCGTCAACAAGGGCGTAGATCTTGGCGTTGCGCCGGTTCTTCCAAAGGAGGACGCCGGCGATGATTCCGCCAACCAGCGCCACCGCCGCCAGGCCATAGGGCCAGTAAACCGGAGCGGGCAAAGGGATGGGGGAGCCCTCGTAGACCACCGCATAGGTGACGCTTCCCAGCGTTTCCTTTGTCACCTCCCCCAGATAGGTAGCGGTGGAGGTGTACTCGGTGACATTGGAGCCGTAGGCCGTCCCGGTGTAGGAGGCCGCTGCCCGGTAGCTGCCCTCCCCCATGGGCGTCCAGTCAATATCTGCCAGCTCCAGGGTGACGCCGTTTTTCACCGTCTTTTTGGGGATGCTGTAGGGGTCGTTGCGCTCCAGGCCGGTGTACTCCTTTGTATCGGTGACGGTATAGGCATAGTTGTTTTTCTGGGCAGCCTCGGTATAGATAGAATCGGACTGCAAGGCAAGCTGTCCTTTATAGCCGTCCTGGTCATAGTCCATCAAAGGCAAGAGGCGGGCGGCAGCGCCGTCCTTCTCCTGGTGGGTAACAGTGATGGTTTGGCTGGCCAGCTTGGTGTCCACCTGGTTGTTTTCGGAAATCAGCATGACATAGCTTTTCTTATAACGGTAGCCGCCTTTCTCCATATCGGCCTCGGTGAGCCGTTCCGGGTCGTAGTCGGCAGGGACTTCCCAGGTTTTGATTAGCAGGTTTTGTCCGTTCTCGTTGACCAGGCGAACATCCCGGAGAACAGCGGGGTCTTCTGCGGCGGTGGTCTCCGGCTCCTCGCTGAGAACGACCACCGAAGGAACGGGCGATTCCCCGGCGGGTTCGGCGGCATAGGCGGCGATCCCCATGGAACAGAGCATGGCAGCCGCCAGCAGGGTGGTGATAATGCGTTTCATTTTCGTTCACTCCTTCCAGATTTTTCGGACAAAGACGGTCAGCGCAAAAAGGACCAGCGATAAAACCAGTCCTGTCCGCAAGCGGCGATGGGTCATCCAACCACCTCCTTTCCCGTGTATTCCGCCAGGGAAGCCTCCCCCTGTTTCAGCTGCTCCAGCATCCGCAGGGAGGTCTCCAAAGCCTGCATGGTGTTGCGGTCTCGTTTCTTCACCATAGGGTGCAGGAGGATGATATTTCCCTCTGTGTCCAAAGTGAAGATGACCCGCACCATGATCCTCATGCGGGCACGGTATTCGTAAAGAGCGGCATATCTCTCCAGGGAGAAATGCTTCACATGGGGTTCGGTCATATACTCCGGGATGGCGGCAAGATTGCCGATGCCTTGAACCAGTCTGGCCCGCAGCTTGGGTTCCATCACGGACAGGAAACGCAGGAATGGGGATTCCCCCGATGGGGAGATGTACAGGAATACTTTTTTCATGGCGCCTTTCCTCCAATAAAAAAGCACCTGGCGGAGGGCCAAGTGTATAAATTTAGAAGTGTTCCTTGTCTGGCAGTATCCAGAATTATTCAAAAAGTGTCGATATATGTAAAGTTTTTGCAAGTAGAGTGCAAAAACTTTACATCGAAACTTATTTGTTGTATAATGAGTACAACCAAAAGGGGGGAATACTATGATTGAGCGAAAAGAATATCTGGAAAACCTGTTCAGCTTTCGGGATAAGCAACTGATCAAAGTCATCACTGGTATCCGGCGGTGCGGAAAATCTACATTGTTTGAGCTTTACCAAGAGCAGCTTTTGAAAAATGGTGTGGTCCCTGAACAAATCATCGCTTATAATCTTGAGGCCGGAGAATATGCGGATATTGAAGACAGCAAAGCCTTATTTCAGCTGGTGGCAGATCGCTTACTGCCGGACAAAATGAACTATATCTTTTTGGACGAGGTCCAGCGTGTTTCTGATTTTCAAAAGGCCGTAGATGCGCTTTTTATCAAGAAAAACTGCGATGTCTATATCACCGGTTCTAACGCTCACCTTCTTTCTGGGGAACTTGCTACTCTTTTATCCGGGCGTTATGTGGAGATAAAAATGTTGCCGCTTTCCTTCAAGGAGTTTTTGTCGGCTTATCCGGCAGACGGTAATATCGACCGCTTGTATCAAAGCTATATCCATAACAGTTCCTTTCCCTATGCCTTGGAATTGAAACGGCCCAAGGAGATCCGGCAGTATCTGGAAGGTATTTACGACTCCATCGTTTTGAAGGATATTGTTGCCCGCCGTGGTATTTCGGATGTGGAAATGCTGAAAAGTGTTACACGCTTTTTGTTTGATAATATTGGCAATCTGTGTTCCACCAAAAAAATTGCGGACACTATGACATCAGCAGGAAGAAAGATCACCGTCCACACAGTAGAAAAGTATTTGGATGCGCTGACGGAAAGTTTTGTGTTTTATCGGGTGGGACGCTATGATATTAAGGGCAAGCAGTATCTGAAAACCGGGGCCAAATACTATGCCGCTGATATTGGTCTGCGGTATAGTGTCCTTGGCAACAAAAAAGCCGATGACGGTCATATCTTAGAGAATATCGTTTACTTGGAACTTCTGCGCCGGGGTTACGAGGTCTACATTGGTAAGGTCGATTCTGCTGAGGTGGATTTTATCGCTATTGGGGACGAAGGCGAGGAATATTACCAGGTCGCCTATACTGTAATAGACGCCGATGGGAAAACATTAGAAAGGGAGCTTGCTCCTTTAGACGCCATCCGGGACCACAATCCTAAATACCTGTTGACCATGGATTACGGGCCGATGATTTCTCACAACGGGATCAAGCAGATCAATGTGCTGGATTGGCTGACACGGTAGCAAAGGAAGGTGTGCCATGTGGCACACCTTCATCTTGCTTTTAGGCTTAGGTGTACCATGTGGTACACCTAATATCCCTCACTTTTTATGGTATAAAGTATTTCGTCCGCTGCCGGTCTGCTCCAATTCTCCAGCCACAACCAGTCGCTGCAGGACCCGGTATGCCTGTGGAGGCGTGATATGCAATAGCTCTGCAACATCTTTGCGGCTTATGGCCTTTTTCTTTTCTGCCAACTTCCTCACCAATTCTGGATAGCGGATGCTTTCAATATCTGTTTGGCGAACATACCTCACTTTGTCCTGGTAAACCTTTTGGTTCAAAATATAGCTTCGGCCCTTTGTGTTTCCTACTGCATCCAAAAGACCAGCTTCGGTCATTCTCTCAACTGCGGCACGCACCCGTGCTTCCGGCAGGGAAGTTTCCTCTGAAAGATCCCGGACGGTCATTCGCCGCCCCTGTTTCAGTGTGTTCAGGATCAAAAGCGAATTGATGGGAAGACCTGATCCTGTCTGATTCTGGTACTCCGAAATCATGCGGATGAAGTTTTTGTCCGGCAGACTGGTTGGAATAAAAAGTTTCACACTGGTGGCATCAGACTCGGAGTAATCCGGCAGGGGACGGCCGTAGATCAATGATCCTTCAAAGATACGGTCCACTCCTCTCCCGGAACGCTCCGCCAATCCGATCCTTTTTAATGCGTCGGCCAGCACCTGGTTCCGGCCATGAGGGATCGCCGTCAGGATGTTCTCCAATGTGACCCCTTCAATAAATCCTCCCGGATTGCTGATGGACAGGCCATCCTCCGAAAGCTGTACGAATACCCTCCCCAACCGGGTGTAGTCCCGATGGACAAAAGCGTTCACGATGGCTTCTCGGATCGCCCGTTTATCAAAGGCCGGGACCGAAATACGGAACAGCCCCATTTCCATCTCCTGCTCCGGGTTCCGCACCTCTAAAAACGCAAAGATTTTTTCGATGGCAGCCAAAACAGGAAGGTAGAAGGATTCATTTACCGTTAATTCTGTTCCGCTTAGAGACTGAAAAGAAACTTCTGCGGTGGGAACATACTTCCTCAAAGGCTCTTTTTTGCCGATCAGCAGCATCCCGGTAAAGGTTGGAATGAGCTTTCCGTCTACCACTGTTGCCAGCTGAAGCGCCTTGTCAAGCTCCTCATCGTCCAGGGAAAGAAGCTGTTCTTCCCCGTGATAACTCCGCAGAATATTCCGAAGGTGCTCCCGCTCTACGGCGTCCAGGTCGCTGTATTGCGCGTTTGGGACCGGCTGGGCCGAATAATCAAGGAGCGACAGTTCGCTCAGCCGGGTGCTGATCTCGTAGGGATACATGGGAATATTTTCCGGTGTGTTGTCCGCCTTCATCCTCCGGCGAAGGATTTTCCCGGAGGAGGTCGCAACGATGCTGCGGCTTTTGGCAACACTGATTTTGATAACAGGGAGTTCTGCGTCGATCTGGTCAACCATGACCGCCACAGGAGGGACGGTCTTATTGGCAATAAAGGCGGAAAGCTGCGTAAAGTCTTTATGCGTTTCATGCCGCCCGGTGATCCGCCCATCGTCCTCAACTCCCAAATAGAGGTCTCCCCCCTCTGTATTGGAAAAGGCGATGAGGGCCTCTACCAGTTCGTCATCCGATAATTTCTTTCGGTCACTCTTAAATTCTACGGTAAGGGTTTCTTCTGAGGGAATGATACGGTCCAAAAAAATCACCTCCTGTTCGCATCATATCACACGCGTGCGATTCTGTCAACGGGAATTATCACACGCGTGCGATTTCGTGCGATAAAAGTGCGATGATCCAAGGTGTACCACATGGCACACGCAGTCACCGTTCAAAGTAAAGCCTTAACGCTTCCTCCACCGTCCGCTGTATCTCCTTCGGGGATTGCTCCGTTGTAAAATACTTCTTGATGACTGCGGGCCGCAGGGAAATCCTGGCCTTTTTGGGGATGTCCGCAGGCTGATAAAAGAATTTCCGCACCCCTTCCGGGGTAAGGCTCCCTGCCTGGTATTCCTCCTTGATTGCCTGCGCCCGGTTCACCGTAAGCGCCCGGCCTTCTTTGAGACAGCCAAGCACCGCGGTCTGTATTTCCTCCGGCAGAGTGGAAAGGATCACCGCCGTGCGGATGGGAAGATACTTCTGGTCTACCAGGTCCAACAGGGCGGGGAGCAGCTTGGTAAGCTGAATGTAACGCTGGACCTCCGTGGGAGTTATCCCGTAAGACTGGGCGATGTTGTCCCGGCTCTTTTCAAGGTGTGCCACATGGCACACCTTATCGCCAATGCGGATTTCGCCATTGGAATCGCCCTTCCCCCGCAGTTGCCGCCGCAGTTCGGTAAGCGCATCCAGCTCCATTTTGAGGGCGTAGGCCGTCTCGCTGGGAAGGAAGTCACCCAATCCATACTGGGTAGCGTTGGTTTGAGTAACAATAAGCTCCGCAGCGGCATCCGGAATGTCCTCGTCCACCAGCGCCAGAATTTCCCGATTGCCCGCTTGGGTGTTGCAGTAGAGGCGCTTGTAGCCCGCCAGGAGGGTGTACCGCCCGTCCGGTTTTGCCTGCAAAAGGATGGGCTGAAGCACTCCCATGGTTTGAACGCTCTCCAGGAGGCCGGGCCGGCTTTCCGCATTGTAGGGCTTGAAGGGATGCTTAGGGTGGGCGTCAATAAGGTCGTGGGGGATCACCTCCAGCCGCTGCTGGGATACCGGGATAGGCGCCGCCTGGCCCGGCCCCGCAAAAAGGGCGTCGATTTTCCGCAGCTTGCGTTCCGTCATCCCGCATCACCCCCCAGATACTCGGCGCAGAAGGCATCATAGGCCGCCGTGACCTTCCCGTGGGGGTCGTAAAGGCCGAGGGGTTTGGAGGCGTAGTGGGCCTCATCCACCCGCACCGACCGGGGAATGGTGGTCTGGAAGATGGGGATGGCGTCCCCCAGGGCCTCCTTTGTCACTCGCAGGACCTCCTTGCCGATGTTGGTGCGCTCGGTGTGCATCGCCACCAGAATACCGTCGATTTGGATGCCAGGATTGGAGTAGGTGCGAACGCTGGCGATGGAGTCGATGAGCAGTTCCATCCCTTTGGTAGAATGAATTTGCGGGGTGGTGACGATGAGGACCCCGTCGCAGGCAGTAAGGGCGTTGATGGTCAGCTGCCCCAGGGAGGGGGCGCAGTCGATGATGATGTAGTCGAACCGGGAGCGCGGGGGGGCCAAAATTTCCCGGAGGGCGGTCTTGCCGCCGATGAAGGTCATCAGCGGGACCTCCATGGTGGAAAGGACGATATTGCAGGGCAGAAGGGAAAGCCCGTCCTTCTCCAGCAGGTAGTCCCCCAGGTCCGGGAGGGGCTGGCGGTCGATGACCCTTTGCAGCAGGTCCACAACGGTGCGCTCTAACTGCTGGTCGGGGTACTCGATCCCAAAGGAGATGGTAAGGCTGGCCTGGGGGTCGAAGTCCACCAACAGCACTTTCTTGCCCCTCTTTTGCAGGCAGTAGCCCAGGTTGTAGGCGGTGGTGGTCTTAGCCACGCCGCCCTTTTGGTTAGCGATTGCGATGATTTTATTGTTATTTTTCATAGTTTTTTCTCCTAAAAATTGTCGAACTTTTTGCGCCGTGAAATCTGTTTCTTTATATTAAAAACCAGACAAATTTCCTCTGGCAGATTTTCCAGTAGTAATAAAATAGTTTATAGCTTTTCAGTAAAGCTATTTTGATTGTGCTAAATAGCTAAAATATTGTTTTAATTTTGTGATATAATCGTATTACTTGCACATGGCGCTTTGTAGTAGATTTGTTGTAGAATAGTACCTAAGATTGTTGAACACTTTAGGTGGTACAACTCTCTTACTGACCTTTGAAAAGTGGCTTGAAACCACGAAAAACCGGATAGTTCCAGTTTTTCCCACAGTATGGGGGAGATACCTCCTTTCTTCGTTGGGCTTTCGGCCGTTGTGGGCAATACTCTTGAATTTTCCTCAAGAGGCTCATAACCCGAAGGTCGTAGGTTCAAATCCTGCCTCCGCAACCAAAAAGAAGGTTGGTATGTTTGTCAATTACAAACATACCAATTTCTTTATAATAAAACAAGTTGGAATAGTATTTTCTTTTTAACTATGGTATACTGAGAATGAAAATAAGGCTATGGGACTGTTTTATGGAGGAACCTTGATGATTAAGTCTATTGAAATGAAGAATTTTAGAGGCTTCTCCCATTTGGTTATGGATGATGTGAAGCCAATCACACTTATTTCGGGGATGAACAATGTTGGAAAGAGTTCCATCCTTGATGGGTTGTTTCTTTTTTTCGATCATATAGCGCCAGATTCCTTTATGAAGTTAAATAGCTTTCGGGGTTTTCCATCTTTATCAGAGCCGAAGTATTTGTGGGAGCCAGTTTTTTACAATATGGACACACATAACGATATTCAAATCAAGCTCCGTATGGAACAGGACACAGCGGAGTTGCGTTATAGCCGAGACGATGCTTATGTTGTTCCGAAAGATGTTGACGTACCACCCAATGTACGGGATCAGTTTACTTCTTCTACACAGTCTTTTTATACCTTAAAATTTCAATACCGCTATGATGGGTATGAAGAAAATGGTCACCTTATTACAAGCGCTTCTGGTTTGTTGCGAAATGTCAACACTTCTTTGGAAAGAAATCGAATCAGCCCCTTATCATTTACTCAATTCATTAATTCTGTCCTTATTCAAAATGGAGATGTTGCCACCCTACTTGGAGAATTGGAACTTGATAACAAAAAGGATGATTTAATCAAAGTTTTGAGGCTAATAGAACCTTCTATTACAGATATAGCAACAATAATAACTAAAAATGGCGGGGCTCAAATTTATGTAAAAATAAATGATCGCCTATTGCCTATTAAATTAGCAGGAGACGGACTAAATAAACTACTGTATATTATTGCATCAATTATGACGCATCCAAAGTCACTTATGCTAATTGACGAGATCGAAACAGGAATCCATTATTCCGCTTATGTAGATTTTTGGAAAGTGGTTGCAGCAACCGCACAAAAATATTGCTGTCAAGTAATTGCCACAACCCATAGCTACGAGTGTATTGTTAGTGCCGCTAACGGATTAAAAGAAATTTCCCTATCTGATCTCTTTTGTTATTTCCGCGTTGATCGGGAAAAAGATATGACACGAGCAATTCGCTATTCAAATGAGCTACTTCGTGCCGCAATTGACACCAACTTGGAGGTACGGTAATGCCTCAAGAAACAGAAAAAATTGAAAAGCGTAATGTGATTTTCTGCGAGGGCATGGATGAAAAATATTTTCTGATCCATTATTTGAACAGTGAGGAGATGAAGGAATACTCTATCCTCTCCAATGATATTCAAGTGATTGATTTTGGCGGGAATGAAGAACTGGAAAGAAAACTCGAGCTTTTGAAAATTTCCCCGGGATTTAATCAGATAAAATTTCTTCTCATTATTCGGGATGCGGAAAACGATGCCAAGAAGGCAGTAATGCAAATACAAAACAGTTTACGAAAAAATGGATTTCCTGTTCCAAAAGGTCCGGGAGAATGGGAATCAAAAGAAAGTGACATAACCATAGGATTCCTTCTTTTTCCAACCTGTAGCGATATAGCAGACGCTGGTACATTAGAGGATCTGTGTCTTTCTATCTTGAAGCAAGCGGATCATCTTACCATGACCAAAGAGGTCCAACTGTTTTTGGAGCATCTGCATGGAGAGTATCAGCGGGAATTTCCCCATAAACATAAAACGGTGCTTCATACCTACTTTTCCATTACAGACCAGCTTGTTGGTATGAAAATTGGTGAGGCTGCAAAGGCCCAAGCCTTTGATTGGAACAGCCCCAATTTGGAATTTCTAAAAAATTTTTTACTGAAAATGGCCCCTTGAATTTACTGTAGTGGAACAACTCGTAAATCGGGGACATGGCATACTGGTGAAAATAACTTGAACACAAAACAGTAAAAGACCTCCGGCGGTTCGGGGGTCTTTCCTTCTTTTACACTTTCTATTGCTGTTTGTTCTACCTTTATACTCCTTGGAGATCACCGTCGTTGTCATCCATACATTCCGCCATCATTCGGACCCCCAGCCGGAAACCTAAGATAAAGTTTTCCTGTGCAGTGATGCCGCTCATAAGGTGCTGTGTGTCAGTTAGTTCTTCAAGGATATTCTGCTCGGCCTTGTCCAGCCTTTTTATAAGCTGCGCTACGCAGTCTGCGGCCTTGCCTACCAACCGCCGCAGTTCTGAATCAGGGGCCATTTTCTGTTCGTCTGGTGCAAGGTTGCCGTGGTAGAAGTCTTCCAAAAGTTTTCGCATTTTTCTGCCCTTTCACCCTTCGTGTTAATAAATGCCTGCGTTTTCTTGACCTTCGTCAAAATGCTGGTTACGGTCTGACTTACTTTGCCGCGCTCTGCCCGGCTCCGGAGGTTTTGAAGTATCAAAATGTTCTCTGCGATGCTTTGATTTTCAGCCTCTTGCATAAGCCCATTAGGAAATGCAAGGTCCCAATCTCACTTGGGCCATGGACATCCTCCTTTCTAGGTGGCTATCCACCTGTTGGCAATACTATAACACACAATTTAATTGCTGTCAATATGTTGGCAAAAACTTTTCAAAAATGTTTTTTGGTGTTACTATGTTGTCATATTGGAAACAGGAGGTAGTTAATATGCCAAACGCTCCCCACAAGAAGCCGCAGTATGGCTTGCGAATTTCGTCAGAAATCATGGATAAGCTGAAGTACATTGCAGACCGTTCCGGCCGTTCTGCCAACAAGGAAATTGAGCAGCTTATTATTCAGCACATTGAAACATGGGAAAAAGCGCATGGTCCTATTTTGTTTGATGATGGTTTTGTTCCTCGCTCAAGGTCATAATTTTCAGTGTATGGAAACGGACTCCCCGCCCATTTGCCTCCCGCTAGAGTTGGTCTTTCAGTTTTGCAGGCCGTTCAGCGTTTCGGGAAGGAAACGCAGGCTGTTGACCCCTGGTACGCAGACAAAGAGGGCGTCGCCCAGAAAATAGCTGTGCAAGCTCTTTTTCATAGTCTCGAAGTTCTTCTTCCGTCCTTGTCCGTTGTCCCTGGAGACGGGTCAGTAGCACAGAGCGGTTTTCTCCACATCCTCCTTGTGGAACTGCTCAAAGGTTTCCCTTGCCTGGACCTCCAGGCTTTTCAAATCGTTCAGCTGTGACCGCAGCCCCTGGCCTCGTGAGGTGACCTCCCCCAGCTTTTGCCGGAGATCATCCTGGGCCTGGGCTACCGCGTCAGCCGGGAGCGGCTGTTTACAGGTGGGGCAAACCGCGCCGGGCTGGGTGCGGGAAAGCATGGCGGTCACCTGCTTATGCTCCACAGCAGCGGCCTGGAGCGCCGTTTGGGTCTCGGCCAGGGCAGCGGTGAATTTGCCCTCGTAGCCTTTCACCTGCAGCCGTTCCTGGGCCAGTTCTGCCTGGCGAAGCTGCTCCAACAATTCCGGGGGGACCTCCTCCGGCTTGTCCCGAAGCAGCTCCTCGTACCGCAGGTGCAGCCCTTCCAGCTGTTTTTCCAGGGCGGGGCGGTCAATACCGGCCTCCCTTTTCTGTTCCAAAATGCTGATCTGGGCTTCAAGCTGGGCCAACTGTTCTTTTCCTTGGGCGACAGCCTCCCGGTTCTCTTTCTGCTGCCGGATCAGCTGGACCTTCTGGCTCTCCAGCACCAGCTTTCCTTCCTCCAGGTCCCGAATTTCTTCCCGCATGGTTTTCAGGAAGGTCTCCGGCGACAGAAGTGACACATTTTCCAAGAGCGCCTGCTCCGGCTGGGTGAGCCGTTCCAGCACCGTTTTGTGGTCGATAAGGGGCAGGTTTTTCTGAAGGAGAGCCTGTCCATCGTTCCCCAGGGTTTCAATGAAATACAGAGGATTGAAGATGGAGAGAAATTCGTCCCGTTCGCCAAACATCCTGGCAAGGTCGGCCTGCCGGATGGCATAGCCGTCCCAGGTGATCTGCATCTTATCCCGTTTCCGGGTACGGACCAGCTCGTGAGAAGCGCCCTTGTCGTCCTCGATCCACAGGTGGATCTCAATGTCTGGAAGGGTTTCGCAGTAGAGCTTGTCGATGTGGGCTCCGCCGAAACGGTCTTGGCCAGTGATGGCAAAGGCGATGGCGTCTGCCACCGAGGTTTTCCCGGCGTGATTGGCCCCGGTGACAAAGCTCACCGGGCCGAAGTCAAAGGTCTGCTCCTCCCGGAAGCACTTGAAGCCGGAGACGGATAAACTGGTGATTTGAAACCCGCTGATTTTTTCCATGCTGTTTCCTCCTTACGCGGCGATCTCATAGCTTTCCAGCAGATTGACCACCTCGTTGTTTCTGCCTCGCTGGGGATTCAGCCGCACATTCCGCAGACAGATGCCCTGGGCCAGTTGCCGGTCGTCTCCGGGCCGCAGGCAGACGATCTGCCGTCCCTGCCGGTCGCAGAGACTGAGGGCGGTGACTTTTCCATCCGGGGAGAGCTTCCGATCCTGGACGGTGTAATCGAAGGCAAAGGTGCCGGCCTTGGTCGGCGGCAAAGTGGCAGGAGCCGCTGCCGGTCTGGGGGTGGCTGCTCCCTGGGGTGCCGTCTTTTGCGGTGCCGGGGCTTTCCCCTGGAGCATATGGGCATACCGAGCGTCCAGGGATCTGCGGCCAGCCTCGGTGATATAGCAGTTTTTCCCTTTCTGCTCCACATCCACCCAGACAGCGCCCATCGAGTAGAGGTAGCGGCCGATGCCCCACTGGACAGCGGCCCGTTTGAAGGAATCGGAAAGCCCGCCCTTCACCGGTTCGATGTCGCTGTTTTCGGCCCCATCGGTTTTAGTGACCCACTCCTTGCGCTCCTCATCGTAGATGGAGAGGGCGCAGAGCTGGGAGCCCTTGCCGATCTGGTGCCAGGGGGAAAACTCGGTTTTCCAGTGGAAGGGCCCCACCGTTTCGTCCAGCCGCTTCTGGATGGCCCGGCTGGTGAGGAAGGCCACCGCCAGCCCCCGGCTTTTGTCCTGAGTGGTCTGCTGGATGCGCCATTCCACATCCTGCGCCTCAAAGGGGGCGGTGAGTCGTTTGGTCAGTTCCTGCTCGTTCATAGGGAAACTCCTTTCATACTCATTTTCGATAAATCGAAAATACGCATGCTGCGCGTGCTGGCGTCGCTTCGCGCCGCCTCGTCTGATCGAAACTCCATTTTAAGGAATTGTGATTGGATTTTCGGATCATCTCAGAAAATCCTTCAAAGTCCGTCCACTGGGGATGAGGACTTTTTCGTAGTAGTGATCCGGGCTTTTGTCCTTCATATATTCCAGAAGGTCCCGGTGTTCCAGCTTCAGCTGGTTGTTGCGTGAAGTAAAGTGGTCATCGTTGTTAGGCATCTCCAAGATCAGGTAAGGCAGGGAGGCCAGGGTGTGCAGGCTTTTGCATCTATTATCAGACTCCAAAAGCGCAAGCCAATATTATGCAGACAAATTACGGTATTTTATTTACCGTATTATATTGACATGCTGTGTCAACTGTGCTATACTCTGTTCATGAGGTGAGCCTTATTGGAAAAGTTCGATGAAAGCAAACTCGTACGAATGAAAAAACACCTATCAGTTATCCGAAGAGTGGCCGGGTGGACAGCAGAGGAGATGGGAGAACATATAGGAGTTAAACGGCAGACTATCAGCAGCTTGGAAAAGAATCCCAACTATCCCATGACAAAAACACAATATATCGCAATTAGGGCTGTTTTATACTACAAAATGGAGAAGGAGCAAAATCAAACACTTCGCGATTTGGTTGATATTCTGATAGTAAAGGATGATTTGTCGGAAGAAGAACTGAAGGAAGTTGATAAAGCGGTTGAAGAAGTTTCTCAAAAAAACGGGCGGGCCATTAACTCTGCCGCAATGACTGTGGGGCTTACGATGGCTCTTGGGGCTATTGGTTTCGCAATCGGAGGTATGCCGACCGCAACTATGGTGGCATTTCAAGCAACAAGAATGGTTAGCAACCAAATCCAAAATCCAAAGAGATAGGAGGTATATAGAATGGGCCTTGACTGCAAAATCTTGGATTTAATAAGCTCAAGCGCAGGAAAAGCAGCTCCGTATATGACAAGAGGCTTAAGAGAAATCGGGAATGGTAGTATGGCAGAAGGAATTTCTGCTATAAGGGATTATTCCATAAAGTATGGAATGGAACTTGGCGAAAAAACTGGCATAAAAAAGGTTTGGGGCTTGGGATTTGTACCATGGGGGTGTTATGGTGTGCAACCAAAATTTTGGAGGATTTTCGCAAATACAAAATAGAACAGATTGAAGCGCTTCGAGTAGTAGAGCAACAGATAAAAAATACTGACACAAAATTTGAATCTATACAGACTAATGAAGAAACATCTTTCTGTAAAAAGAAAGCTGAATATGAAGATAGAGAAGAGGTAGTAACTTAGTGTGAAAGATACTCGGATAAGAGGTGCACGTGAAAAGGGCGCAAAAAGCCAGCCCCGAAAAGCAGGAAATTTTCGGGGAGGATAGCAAGATATCAAAAGCGGCTAACTCACTTTAAGCCCTTGAGCTTCAAGGAAACGAACAGCCTGTTTCACAGCTTTTTGAAGTTGCTGTTGTTTGAGATGCTCGGGCATATCAACCTTGAACAGGTCAACAGGATTCCAGATCTCCCCGGTGGAAAGCATAGAGAAAATGGCAGTCAAAATCATTCTGGCAATGGCGATAATGGCCCGTTTCTTGCCCCGGCGTTTGGCAATACGCTCATATTTCAGAGCATAGTACGGATTCAGCTTGTCTTTCACAGCAGCGTGGGCAACCTACACCAAGGCAGGCTTGAGATAAACACCAGCGCGTGAAATGCGGACAGACTTCTTC
>CAJUFK010000003.1:0-44350 GCA_910585535.1 uncultured Angelakisella sp.
CGCTTCTCTTGCTTTCCTGTTTTCCCTTCTGCTTTTCTACTATTGATTCGCATTTCAAAAAAGGCCCCCCGGCATAGAAACCGGCGGGGCCATTGCTGTTACGGAGTTACCTCCTCCACCGTTACCCCCAGCATCCCCAGCAGGCCGCTGAGACCTTCCAGGGAATCCATCTGGAAATCATCGTTCAGGAGAAAGGTCCCGGAGGCGGAGACCGCCCCGTCCTCCCCGGGCTGAAAGACCACGGCGATGGGCTCCCCGTTTTCGTAGGTGTACAGGTAGATGATCCCATCTGTAAGCCCCGGGTCCACAAAGACCTTGTTGGCGATGCAGATGCTGGCAGCCGCCAGGGTCTGGGCGCCGCTCATAGCGTTTACCTGGGTGGGCAGGGCCTGAAAGATCCGCTCCCGGGCCTTCTGCTTCAGGTGGTCCGGCAGATTATTGGCGTTATCCATCTCCATGGCCGTCAGGATCTTTCCGGCGGCGTCCTCCGAGATGGTCAGGCTGTATACCGCCTTGGGCGTGGTGTAATCCTTCCCCTCCACCGTCTGGGCCAGGATGTTTAGGATCTCCTCCTCCCCGGTGTAAAGGCTTAAGTAGTCCCGGTTTCCCGCCATCTCCACCAGCTGGGCGGCCAGGTCCTCCCCCTGCTGGTACAGGGTCTTGGCCGGGGCCGGGGCTGGGGCCGGCTCAATGGCCTCCCCTGTGGGTTCCTTCCTGGTACAGCCTCCCAAAAGGAGGATTATGGCGAGGGCCAGCGCCAACGCCGTCCTCCGAAAAAACTGCTTCATGACAATTCGCTTCCTTTCTCCTTCACCGTTGTAAGACCCACCGGACCCCCATCCACAAAAGCCAGAGGCCCCGGGTCAGCGCCAGCATAACGACATCCCCCAGAACATGGTCTCACGGCGATAGGCTGGTTTGGCCATCTCTTTCCCCCTGTATCAGTGGTGATCGTGATCGCAGCCGCAGCCGTCCCCGTGGTCGTGGCAGTGTTCCTCCTCCGGATGGAGCAGAGACCGAAGGGCCTGGGCGCTCTCCCTTTCCAAACGTTCCTGCTCCTTGCGGCCGGCTATCTCCATAAAAGCGTACTCCTCCGGATCAAAGAGGACACCGCCGGTGGCTACCTCTCCGGCGGCCACCTTGTCCAAAAAGGCCGGGAAGTCCGGGGCGAACCGCTCCGCTTCCTCAAACATGGGCTCGAAGCCATGGAGGATCCCCCCTGCCGGACCAAACCGCCCCAAAAGATCGAAACCGTAGTATTCGTACCCGCTGCCCACCGAAAGGAAAAAAGGCAGCACCCCATCCCAGAATTGGGTGACCCGGCGTTCCTCCTCCTGGTCCGAAAGGTCCCGGGCAGCCTCCAGGCTGATCTGTTCGCACTCGTTCCAGCGGATGGCGTCGGGGTCGTCCTGGCGGTAGCCCTCCTCACAAAGGAACCATTCGGTGTCCATAGGGCCGGAGCAGAGAAGAACTTCTTCTAAAAACTCTTTGTACTGTCCCGGAATTTCATAACGATCTGTAATGATCTTTGGCAGGGAAAGGGGGACGGTGCGGCGTTCCACTGTCCAGCCCTTCCCCTCTGCCCAACCTAAAAATTTTTCTACGTCCATTCTGTTGTCCCTTTACAGCGCCATAACCAGCTCTTTGTAGTGATGGCCCCGGACCTCAAAGTTCTTGTAGCGGTCAAAGCTGGCGCTGGCGGGGGAGAGGGAAACGATGTCCCCCTCCTGGGCCTCCTCCCGGGCCATACGGACCGCCTCTTCCAGGTCCGCCGCGTGGAGGATTTTGAGGCCGCTCTTTTCCCAGCCCGGAATCTCTGTGACAGCCGCCTCGATCTTGGGGCCGGTGGCCCCGGTGAGGATAAGGATCTTTACCTTATCCAGCAGAACAGGGGCCAGGGGGGCGTAGGGAATCTTTTTATCGTACCCCCCGGCGATGACAATAATCCGCTGGTCAAAGGAAAGCAGGCCGGCGATGGTGCGGCTGGGGCTGGTGGCGATGGAGTCGTTGTACCACCGCACCCCGTCCAGCTCCCGGACCAGTTCGATGCGGTGTTCCACCCCGCCGAACTCGTGGGCCACCTTGCGGATGCTCTCCAGGGAAACCAGGCCCCACACGGCGGTGATGGCGGCCAGGTAGTTTTCTACGTTGTGCAGGCCGGGGATCCGGATCTCTTCCGCTTTCATCAGCCGGGTCTGGCTGCCGTTGTCGGAATACCACAGGGTCCCGTAATGGTCCTCCCAAGCGCCCTGGTAGACGTTGGTCTGGCGGGAGAAGGTGCAGACCCGCCCCCGGACGTCGGGGATGTACTTCCGGGTCAGGTCGTTGTCGGCGTTAAGGATCGCCTTGCCAAAGGCGTTCTGGTGCAGCAGGATATTCCGCTTGGCGGCTACGTAGGCCTTCATGGTGCCGTGGATGTCCAGGTGATTGGGGGAAACGTTTGTCACCACCGAAATATCCGGGCTGCGGCGCAGGGAGATCAGCTGAAAGCTGGAAAGCTCCACCACGGCGTAGTCCTCGGGCTGCACCGTCTCAATTTCCGGGAAAAGGGCCTTGCCGATGTTCCCCCCCAGGTGGACCGTCTTCCCCTCCGCCCGGAGCATTTCGGCGATGAGGGTGGTGGTGGTGGTCTTGCCGTCGCTTCCGGTCACCCCGATGATGGGGCAGGGGCAGAGGTCAAAGAACATCTCCAGGTCGCTGGTGACCACCTTCCCCGCCTTTCGGGCGGCGGTGAGTTCCGGCAGGTCAAAGGGAACCCCTGGGGCCCGGAAGATAACGTCCTCGTTTAAGCTTCGCAGGTAGTTATGCCCCAGGGAAAGGGAGACCCCGGCCTCCTCCATCTCCTGGCAGACGGCCCCCAGCTCCTTGCGGTCCTGGCGGTCGTGAATCGTAACCTGGATCCCCTTTTGGGCCAGCATTTTAGCGATGCCGTTGTTGGTGACCCCAAAGCCCACCAGCCCCACCTTTTGGGTGCGAAGCATCTTGAAAAAATCAGTAACACGCTGTTCCATCGTTAAACACCTGTCTTTCTTTCAGCCGCCATAAAACCTTGGCAGCGCTTTCCAATCCTGTTCCTATTATACTTTGCCCGGGGGGAAATATCAACGGCAAAAAAGAGGCCCGGGAAAAAAATCTGGCCCTCTTTGTAATTTCCCCGAAAATCACCTATAATAGAAGAAAACACCTTGCAGAAGGAGGCTGACTTATGAACCACCCATACGCCGTCACGGCAGAAGAGCTGGCAAAGGACCTTTCCTCCTCGCCCCAGGGGCTTTCCAGCCAGGAGGTCCAGGCCCGGCTGGAGCGGTACGGCCCCAACCGGCTGGCGGAGAAAAAGAAAAAGACCCTGATGGCCCGCTTCGCCGCCCAATTCAAGGATGTGATGATCCTTATTCTCCTTTTGGCCGCCGCCATCTCCTTTTTCGCCGCCCTGGAGGAGGGGGAGGCCGCAGCCTTCTTTGAGCCGGGCCTTATCCTCCTGATCGTGGTCCTCAACGCTGTTGTGGGGGTCCTCCAGGAGAGCAAGGCGGAGAAGGCCCTGGAGGCCCTCCAGGGCTTGTCCGCCCCCCACGCCCGGGTTCTCCGGGACGGGACGGAGCAGGTGGTGGACAGCGCCGGCCTGGTCCCCGGGGATGTCATCCTTCTGGAGGCCGGGGACCTTATCCCCGCCGACGGGCGGCTTCTCCAGTCCGCCTCCCTGAAAGCGGAGGAATCCGCCCTCACCGGGGAATCTGTCCCGGCGGAGAAGGACGCCGCCGCCACGGTGGCGGAAAACGCCCCCCTGGGGGACCGGCGGAACATGGTCTATTCCGGGTGCAGCGTCACCTACGGCGGTGGCCGGGTCCTCTGCACCGCCACCGGCATGGACACCGAAATGGGGCGCATCGCCGGCCTTTTGGGCGGGGAACCGGAGACACGGACCCCCCTCCAGGAGAAGCTGGCGGGGCTGGGCAAAAGCCTGGGCTTTCTGGCCCTGGCGGCCTGCGCCGTCATCTTCGCCGTGGGGCTTTGGGACGGAATGCCGGTCATGGAGATCTTTATGATCTCGGTCTCTCTGGCCGTCTCCGCCATCCCCGAGGGCCTTCCGGCTATTGTCACCGTGGTTCTCTCCCTGGGGGTCCAGCGGATGGTGGAGCGAAACGCCATCATCCGGCGGCTGCCGGCGGTGGAGACGTTGGGCAGCGCCTCTGTCATCTGTTCCGATAAAACCGGCACCCTGACACAGAACCGCATGACCTTGACCAAGGTCTGGCGGGAGGGGCAGGAGTCCCCCGAAGACCCTGCCGCTCTCTCCCCGGAGGGACAGCTCCTTCTGGAGTACGCCGCCCTCTGCTGCAACGGCGCGGTGACCTTCCCCAACGGGGAGGACGCCCCTGCCCTTCCCATCGGCGACCCCACCGAAACCTCCATCCTTCTGGCCGCCCACAAAACGGGCCGGGGCAAGGAGATCCTGAACCGGGAGTATCCCCGCCTTCTGGAGCTTCCCTTCGATTCCGACCGCAAGCGGATGACTACCGTCAACCGCACCGGAGAGACCCTTACCGTTATCGTCAAGGGGGCCTTTGACGGCATTGCCGGGCTCTGTGTCGCCGGGGATCTGGCTGCCGCCGGGAAGATGGTGGAGGCCATGAGCCGCCAGGCCCTCCGGGTGCTGGCGGTAGCGGTCAAGACCATCCCCGCTTTGCCGGAGGCTCCCGATATGGAGGAGCTGGAAAGCGGTCTCACCCTTTTGGGGCTGGTGGGGATGATCGATCCGCCCCGCCCCGAGGCCAAGGCCGCCGTATCGGTCTGCCGCCGGGCCGGCATCCGCCCGGTGATGATAACCGGGGACCATGTGGTCACCGCCTCGGCCATCGCCGGGGAGCTGGGCATCCTCCGGGAGGGGGACGGGGCGGTCTCCGGCCAGGAGCTTTCCGCCATGACCCAGGAAGAATTGGACCGCCGGGTGGGGGACATTTCGGTCTATGCCCGGGTCTCCCCCGAGGATAAGATCCGCATTGTCAAGGCCTGGCAGCGAAAAGGGGCGGTGGTGGCCATGACCGGGGACGGGGTAAACGACGCCCCCGCCCTTAAGGCGGCGGACATCGGCTGCGCCATGGGCATCACCGGCACCGATGTGGCCAAGGGCGCAGCCGACATGACCCTTACCGACGACAACTTCGCCACCATCGTAGAGGCGGTCCGGGAGGGCCGGGGCATCTACAACAACATTCGCAAAGTGGTGGGCTTCCTTTTGGGGACTAACATCGGGGAGGTGCTGACCGTCTTCTTCGCCATGCTCCTTTGGCGGCAAAGCCCCCTTCTTTCCATGCAGCTGTTGTGGATCAACCTGGTCACCGACAGCTTCCCGGCCATCGCCCTGGGGGTGGAGCCGGTGGAGGATGGGGTCATGGACCGCTCCCCCAAGCCTCGGGAGGAGGGCATCTTTGCCCGGGGGCTGGGGGTCCGGGTGGCCCTCCAAGGGGCGATGTTCGCCATCCTCTCCCTGGCGGCCTTCCGCGTGGGCTTTGCCAAAGCAGGGGTCCCCGGCGGACAGACCATGGCTTTCCTGACCCTGGGGGTCTCCCAGCTGGTCCAGGCATACAACCTGAGGTCGGACCGCTCCCTCTTTGCCCTGGGCTTCTGGGGCAACCGGACGCTGAACCTGGCTTGCGGCATCTCCCTGCTGATGATGCTCCTGGTGGTCTTTACCCCGATTCGGGTGGCTTTCGGCCTGGTGACTTTGGGAACCGGGGAGTACCTGACCGCCCTGGGCCTCTGTCTGGTGCCCCTTCTGGTGATGGAGGCGGCAAAGAAGCTGCGCCTGGTAAAGCCCTAGGGCGTGTCCCTAAGGTCAAGGTGCCCAGATTTTTCGCAAGGGAAGTGGGCTTGCAAGGAGAAAAGCGCAAGGCGTACTCGCGTACGGCGAGCATTTTCAACGCGGCAAGCCCACTTCCCTTGTAGAAAAAAGATGGGTGCCGGAACTTTAGGTACACGCCCTGATCCCGGCGCGGCGGAGAATTTTCTCCGGCATACCCCGCCGGCCTTCCGAATATACATGAACTATCCCGGCAGGTCCTCTTGCCGGGAACGTCGTGGAAAAGGGAGGCCGATCCGCCATGTCCATCTATCTGCCCGAGGGGCGTCTCCTGGATACCCCCGAAAACCTCCGCCTTACCGGCAGTCCTGCCGGGCTTCGCCAGGCCATGTCCCAGGGGACCGTGCTGGAGAGCCGCGCCATCCTTTGTGACCATGAGCATAACCTGGTGGTAGATCTTGGGTGGTGCCGGGGCCTTATCCCCCGTTTGGAGGGCGCCCTGGGCATTGCCGAAGGCGCCACCCGTGACATTGCCATTATATCCCGGGTGAACAAGCCGGTATCCTTTCTGGTCCAGGAGGTGCGGGATCTTCCCCAGGGCGGCGTCCTTCCCGTCCTCAGCCGCAGGCAGGCCCAGGAGCGATGCCGGGGGGACTACCTTTCCCGCCTGGTCCCCGGGGATGTTATCCCGGGACGGGTGACCCACTTGGAGCCCTTTGGCTGCTTTGTGGACATCGGCTGCGGCCTGCCCTCTATGATCCCCATTGACCAGATCTCGGTCTCACGAATCTCCCATCCCCGGGACCGCTTCCGCCCCGGGGAGGACATCCGGGGGGTGGTCCGGAGCCTGGAGCCAGGGGGCCGGGTCTGCCTGAGCCATAAGGAGCTGCTGGGCACCTGGGAGGAGAACGCCGCCCGGTTCCGCCCTGGGGAAACGGTGGCGGGAATCGTTCGCTCGGTGGAGGAGTACGGCGTCTTTGTGGAGCTTTCCCCCAACCTGGCGGGGCTTGCGGAGCCCTGCCCCGGGGTGACTCCCGGCCAGCAGGCCAGCGTCTACATCAAGAGCATCCTGCCAGGCAAGATGAAGGTGAAGCTCATCATTGTGGACGCCTTCGACGCCCCCTGGACCCCCGCCCCGCCGGAGTATTTTTTCCAGGGGGACCATATGGACCGTTGGCGGTACAGCACCCCCCAGGCCGGGAAGGTCATCGAGACGGTGTTCCAGCCGGAATAGGCGGAGTTTTTTGATTCCCCCAAGTTTGAAGCCCTGGAGCCCGAGATCCGCTAGAACCTATATCCCCCCCAAAAAGCCCTCAGGCCGCCTTGACCTGGGGGCTTTCCTCTGTCCGCAAAAATTCCCCACCCCCTGTGATATTTCCCCGCCGACGCCGTCTTTTAGAGTGAAGGGACCTTCAAAACCAAGGAACGAAAGACTGGAGGAAAAACGGATGACCGACCAGCAGATCATTGAAGCCTATTGGCGCCGGGACGAGGCCGCCATCCGGGAGACGGCGGCAGCCTACGGCAGCTACTGCTTCACGGTGGCCAACAACATCCTGGGGGACCCCCGGGACGCCGAGGAGTGCGTCAGCGACACCTGGCTGGGAGCCTGGAACAGCATTCCGCCCCAGCGCCCCGGGCGGCTGGGCTTTTTCCTGGCCCGGCTGACCCGGAACCTGGCCATCGACCGGTGGCGGGCCAAAAACGCCGGCAAGCGCGGCGGGGGCGAGGCCCCGCTGCTCCTGGAGGAGCTGGCCCAGTGCGCCGCCCGGGAGGACGTGGAAAGCCAGCTCCAGGCCCAAGAGCTGGGTGCCCTGGTGAACCGCTTTGCCGCCTCCCTGCCGGAGCGGGACCGGGGGCTGTTCCTCCGGCGGTACTTCTACGGGGAGCCCCTGGCCAAGGCCGCCGGGCGGTACGGCCTCACCCCCCACCACGCCGCGGTCATCCTGAGTCGCGTCCGGAAAAAGCTGGCCGCCTGTCTGGAAAAGGAGGAACTGGAAGGATGAACGAAACTCTGCTCTACCAAGCCATCGGCTATATCGACGACCAATTTCTGGAGGAATGCGAGGCCCACCAAGCAGCCCCCCTCCCTTGGAGACGCTGGGGGGCCCTGGCTGCCTGCTTCGCCTTTGCCGCAGGGGCGGTCCTCCTGCTCCACGGGCAGGATGGAAACGGGGGTCTTCTCCCCCCGCCCGAGCCCTCCTACAGCTTCTGCCCTGGGGAGGTCCCCCCTCCCGAGACCGTCCCCGCCCCGGACGCCGACAAGGCCTCCGGATCGGAGGCCACCCACACCCTCACCCTGGAGGAAGCCCTGGAGAGCCAGCCCTATGGCCTCTACCTCCCCGCCCGGACCCCGGAGGGCTTCTCCCCCGACTCCATCGTCGCCAGGGATGGGGAGGCGGGCTCCCTCCTCGCCGTCTGGACCAAGGGCCCGGGCGCCTTCGAGGAGCTAGACTGGCAGGTCCGCCCCTACGACCCGGAGGACGCCAGCCGGATCACCCCGGTGTCCGAGACCCGGAACTACGACCTGGGCCTCTACTCCCTCCCCTTCTCCGACTCGGTGCCGGAGGAGCTGTGGGAGGTGGTGGACTGTCCCATCTTCCCCGCCAAGGAGCTGACCCAGGAGGCGGTGGACCGCCGGATCTACACCACCGGGGAATCCGGCGAGGAGGGCTCCCTCCCCCGCGCCCGGTTCGCTGTCCTCTACGACAAGGCAGTGGTGGAGGTCACCGCCAAAGGCGTCTCCCCCCAGTGGCTCTACGAGGCCCTGTCCGGACTTCCCAGGGATTGACCCCACCCCCTGCCCAAAGCAAGGCCCCCCGGTTCCCCGCCGGAGGGCCTTGTTTTCCCTCAGAAAATCCCCTTCTCCCCCAGCGCCGCCACCTGGTCCTTCATCAGGGAGGTCAGGGGGGAGATCACCAGAGAGAGCCCCGGCAGCAAAAGGGCCGGGATCTGCCAGCAGAGGGATTTTCCCCCGCCGGCGGGCATGATTCCCAAGACATCCCACTCTGCCAGGATGCTGCCGACGAGGGGCTCCTGGCCGCCCCGGAAGGTATCGTGTCCAAAATACCGGCGAAGGGCCTGGCCCTTGTCCATCCCCGGTCCACCTTTCTGTCAGTCCTTTGGAAACCTCACCCTTTGGGGATTCGGGCTGTGGTCCCCAATGAACTTTTCCATCCAAATCATGTCATACCACCGGCCAAACTTGTTGCCGCACCGGTGGAACTCCCCCACCGTCACAAAGCCCAGATGGGCGTGGAATTCCGCGCTGTTCCGGGTGAGATACGGGTCCCTGGCGGGGGGCCAGGCGATACAGGCGTAAAGGTTCCGGATCCCCATTTCCCGGAGCCGGACCTCCAGGGCTTCATACAGCCTCCGTCCCAGGCCGCCGCCTTGGGCGGCGCGATCCAGGTAGATGGAGACCTCACAGGACCACTGGTAGGCGGCGCGGCCGGAAAAGGGCCCGGCGTAGGCATAGCCCAGGATCTTTCCGGCCTTTTCCGCCACAAGGTAGGGGTAGCGCTCCAGGGTCCTCCGGATCCGCTCCCGAAACTCCGCCGTGGCGGGAACGTCGTACTCAAAGGTGATGGCGGTCTCCCTTACAAAGTAGGCATAGACCGCCAGAAGGTCCGCCGCGTCATCAGGCACGGCTTCCCGGATGGTAACAAGGTTCATGTTCTACCCTCCCGGCATTTCGGCGGGAACGGGCCCCGCCTCTCTGGCCTACATTATACCATGAAACAAGGTAAAATGGTATCATTTGTCCCGAGGCATTTCGCCCTCTGCGGAGGGCGGCCAGGGACGCTGTCCCTGGACTCTGAGCCCTAACGGGGCTGCGCCCCTTCAGGCACGTGGGCTACGCCCAACCTTTTGAAAAAGGTGAACGAAAACTTTACTTGGCTCGATTGCCAGCTTGTGCTTTTATAAACGCGGTTTGTCTACTCCTGCTGGGCAGGGTGTGGTTTATTTTCTTGGTTTGCTGTGCTATAATAGTTCCATCCAAACTTTACCATTAGGAGGCCGAGACTATGGAATCTTGTACCCCCAGCCGCTTTGAGACCCAGCGGCAAATCTCTGAATGCGAATGCGATTTTGCCCTGCGCCTGACCATGGGGGGACTGCTCCGGGTGGTCCAGGAGATCAGCACCCTTCATTGCACCCTGCTGGGGGTCACCCCGGAACGGTACCGGGAAACCCATACCGCCTTCCTCCTGGCCAAGCTTTGCGCCCAGGTCTACGAGGACATCCCCGCCGGGGCGGAGATCCTTCTCACCACCCAGCCCTCCTCCCCGGTTCGGGCAGTCTACCCCAGGTACACCGCCATTACCGTGGGGGACAAGCTGGCCGCCGCCGTCTATGCCCAGTGGGTGCTGGTGGACACCGAAACCAAGCGGATCCTTCGCAGAACCCCGGAGGCCCTGGGCCTCCCCTTTTCCGGCGACCCGGTGCCGGAGCTGCCTGTCCTCATCCCCAAGGGGGATGGAACCGAGGTCCTGGTGGGGGAGGAAACCGCCCGGTACTCCCGGTGCGACCAGAACCGGCATCTGAACAACACCCGTTACGCCGACATCATCTGCGATTATCTCCCCCCGGAGCGGTTCCAGGAAGGGCCCATCCGGGAACTGACGATCAGCTACCACCGGGAGGTCCCCATGGGGAAGACCCTCAGCCTCTACGCCCGGGAGGAAGGGCCAACCCAATACTACTTCCAGGGGAAGGGCGAGGGCCAGGTCTGCTTTGAGGCCGGGGTTCGCTTTTAAGGGCCATCCCGCCCTGGAGACAGATCTTGAACAAAAGGGACGCCGTTTCTTCCTGGCGTCCCTTTTGTTCTGGGGGTTTGTCTAGTCCTCGTCGAAGTCATCCAGCTTGCCCCGGCTGCTGCGAACCACCAGCACGGTGGCGGTGATGACCCCGGCAATGGCCAGGATCAAAACCGGGACCAGGATGGGAATGCCCTCCTTGGGCTGGGTCTCGGTGTCGGTGGGGGCGGCGGGCTCCTGAGAGGAGGAGGGGGGCTCCGGCGGGAGAGCGGATTCGCTCTGGGAGCTGCTGCTCTCACTGCTGGAGGAAGAAGAGGAGCTGGAACTCTGGCTCTGGGAAGAGCTGGGCGCCGCCGAGGTGGCAGGGGCCACCGGGGGATAAACGGTGGTGGGGCCGTTTCCGGAGCCTCCGCCCACCAGACCACCTCCGCTGGAGACGGGCTTTTCGCCGTAAAGGGCTTTGGAGGTGACAGCGTAGGCCCCCAGGCTCCGGGTCATTACAAAGGTGACGTCGCCGTTGTTGTCCGCCAAAGCGCTGGACTGGTAGGTGAGCCGCTCCTTATCCTCGTCGTAGCTGTAGAGGAACATGGTCTTTTTGGCGTTGCCCACCCCAACATCCACGGTGAGCTTCATGTCGCCGTAGAAGCTGCCCTTGTGGCGCAGCTGGAAGGTCCGGACGTCGTAGTCCCGGCAGAGGCGGGTAAGGGTCTTATCCTTCAGCGTCTCCACCTCCAGGGGGAGGTAGATCTGCCCGGAGGGCCACTTTTTCATCGACTTGCCGTTGATGGTCCAGGTGTAGTTCTTCCCGGCTTTCATCTGGAGGGTGACGTCCCGGCCCCGGGCGCTGTCAAAGACATAGAAGGGCACGTTGCCGTTGCCGGTGAGGTCCAGTTTCACCGTGCTTCCCCGCTTGGCGTCCTCGATTTTGTCCTCGTAGGATTCCCAAAGGTCGGAGTCGTCGCTGTCGTCATCGTCGGGGGCGGTGCAGTGGATCTCCACAAGGCAGGTCTTGGGAGCGACGGAGCTATTGCCAGGCACAGCAGCTTGAATGGTGGCTTTGTAGGTATTGCGCTCCTGGAGTTTGCCGCCCTTCACCGTCAATTTGCCGTCCTCGGTTATGGTGATGGCGTCCTTCTCCATTCTGTCTTTGTTTACAATGTCCCCTTGGATGCTCCACTTGATGGCTTCGCCGCAAACGTGGCTGCTATCGTCACTAAGTTCGCAGGTGGCCTTATCGTCAACAAACGTTAGGTTCTCCTTATTGACCCGATAGACCTCGATCCGCTCGTCACCCTGTTCCACGTAGATATGGGGCTGGCCGGTGATTTTATCGATGCTTTTGATTTTCTTGTTGCATCTCTTGGGGCGTTCGGCGAAGATGTCTATGGTTTTAGTATCTACCGTTCCATCTGGTTTTGTCACCGCTGCAATAACAGTAACCTTGTTGTCGGTAGCATTGGGAAGGTCATTCTTCTTGATGGTCAGTTTTCCCTTGCCATTTTCTGGCACAATAGAAGCCCAACCCTTTGCGGCGTCATCCACCGACCAGTTAATAGTTTTATCGTGGGTAGCTTGGTCGATATGCTGAGTGGAACAACCATTCTGATTCCATTCTATACCTAGCTCAATCAGTTTTTCGGTGTCAGTTGTGCTGTCTGTAAAAACAATTTTCTTGTCCGCTTCCGCTATCTTGATCTCCTTGGGCGCAGCATTACAAGCCGCTTTCGCGTTGTTCTGGAAGGTAATCACCTTGTCCACTGTGGCGTCATCGGACCGAGCCGCCGGGTTGTTGGTGATGGCCGCCGTCAGCGTCAGCTTTTCCGGGGTGGAAGGAAGTTTCTTTGTGTCAACGACGATCTCCCCATCGCTGCTGCTGAAGCCTGTGACGTAGGAGGGCTGGGACGGGTTCAGGGTCCAGCCGGTCACCCAGTAGCCGTGATGGTTGTCCTTATGCCCGGGGATATTGCAGTTTTCGTTTTCAAAGGCCCATTCTACGGTATATTTTTCGGAGCCGCTTCCGGTCTCGTTGATTTCGGCAGCGCCAACGATTCGGGGCTTGGGGGTCACGCTGCAGAACGGGGCGACATATTTCTTGGCGGTAAAGGCGGCGCTTTTAACCTGCTCGTCTTTCCCGTCCAGCTTGGCAGTGACGGTAAAGGTGGTCTCGGCGTCCGGCAGGCTTGCCGCTGTCAACCGCAGCTGGGTCTTGCCGTTTTGGGTCACCACCGCGGCTCCCTGGTTTTCGGGGGAGACACTCCACGCCACGGTATGGCCGTGGGCCTTATCTGTCCCATGTATGTTACACTGGCCCGATTGGTTCTCGGTGATGGGGCAGGTAAGATCCAGGGCCTCATCCTTTTCCGGAGCGTAGGCCTGGACCGTGGGCAGGCCGGAAATGTCCCCCAGGGTGACGGTTTTGTCGCACCCGGAGACGGTGATGGTGGTTTCCGCAACAGCGGTACAACCAAGGCTGTCCGTTACCGTGCATTTGAAGGTGTACTTGGCGCCTACTGCTGCATCACCGGGAACGGTAAAATCATAGGTTTCTCCAGTATTAGGAAGATTCTCTTTGACCGTATCGGTGTATTTTTCCCAGGTATATGTTACATTGCCTATACCGCCGGAAGGGGTCGCCTTTATCTTTTTTAATTCGCCTCTTCCCGCCTTGGTGCCTCCGGCCAAGGTTAAGCTTTTGAGTTCACTTCCTACCTTACCTTCGACATCATTGGGATCAATGTTACTACCAATAATTGTAATCGTTTTGCCGCCTATACTTATTTCACATCGACCGGAATTTGCAGGATCGGGAACTACAGAAAGAGTTGCGATGCTTTCTGTACTTTTTCCTAGAACATAAATTTTGTCTGTCCCCGTGCGGAAATCTGCAAGATTAAAATCACCACTGTCTGCAAAACTGGAGAGCCTTACGACAATAAAATTGTTTCCAACAGTGCCACAGGTCACACTATCCCCGGATTTGACAAAAAAGTAGTTATCGCCAGAACCGCCATTTATCACCTTTGTGGAATCGCTCTCCAGCCAATGGGCATGGTTCTCCGTACAAGCCGCAGTTACCCTCTGCAAACTCCCATGCCCCTTCGATTCACAGTCCGTGGGCGTTGCGGCCCCCCCTGTCCCCCATGCAACAACCCCCATCTGCCCCGCCAAAGCGGCGGCGAGAAGCAGGGATAACAGCCTTTTGGTTTTCTTCATCGTAGATCCCCTCCTTTTCCTCGGTCATCATAACGCTTTCGCGTGGACTCTCTCAAGCTAATCATACCAGATTTTCCGCCCCGTGACCAGTCTTTTCCCGGAAGTTCCGGAAATTTCCGGTCGCCGGAGCCTGCCCTCCTACTGATACAGTGGCGATTTTTTCCCGTTTTCCTGCATCCCCCACAAAAAAAGAATAGAGGAGGGCCCTGGGGCCTTCCTCTATATAGACGACGGAAAGGGGGAAATTATTTCAGCCTGATGGGAATTTCTTCTCCCAGGGTGATCTCCAGGGGGGTGACCTCACAGCGCCGGGCAATAAGCCTCACCCCGGCCTCCCGGGCTTCCAGAAGGGCGCGGCCAAATTCCGGCTGGGTGGCGTCGTTGGGGGCAAAGTACCGGGCCTCCGCCAGCTGGACCACAAAGATCACGGCGGCCCCAAGGCCCTCCCGGGCCGCGGCGGTCAGCTCCCGGATGTGCCGCAGCCCCCGAATCGTCGGGGCGTCGGGGAAGCGGACCACCCCGTCCTCCTCCAAAGTAACACCCTTCACCTCGGCGTACAGGCGCTCCCCAGGGGCCTCCAGGTAGAAGTCGAACCGGCTGTCCCGGTAAACCGTCTCCCGGCGGACAAGGGCGGGGGGCTCCCGGGTGAGGGACAGGCTTCCGTTCCACAGGGCCTCCTCCACCACCCGGTTAGGGGCCTGGCTGTCCATATTGATGAGGATCCCGTTTTTCTCCACCGCGATTAGGGTGTGCCGGGTCTTTCTTTTGGGGTTGTCGTGGAACTGAAGAAACACCTTACACCCCGGAACCAGCAGCTCCTGACACCGGCCGGTGTTGGGAACGTGGCTTTCCTGGACCGAGCCGTCAAACATCCGGCACCGGGCAATAAAGCGGTTGGGCCGCTCCAGGAAGGTGGCCATTTGAACCTTTTCGTAGCGCATGGACAGGCTCCTTTATTTGTTGGGATCGAAAGCGTTCAGCCGCAAAGCATTGCTTACCACCGATACACTGGAAAGACTCATGGCCGCCGCCCCCAGCATGGGATTGAGAAGCGGCCCGCCAAACAGGTACAGCAGGCCCGCCGCCACCGGAATCCCCAAAGTGTTGTAGCAAAAGGCCCAGAAGAGATTTTGCTTCACGTTGCGGATGGTGGCCCGGCCTAATTTCAGCGCGGTGACCACATCCCGGATCGAGTTCTTTACCAGCACCACATCGGCGGCCTCAATGGCAACGTCGGTGCCGCTGCCAATGGCGATCCCCACATCCGCCTGGGTGAGCGCAGGGGCGTCGTTGACCCCATCCCCCACCATGGCCACCTTCTCCCCCTTGTCCATCAGCTCCTTGACATATCGGGCCTTGTCTTGGGGAAGGACCTCGGCAAAAACAGTGGAGAGTCCCACCTGCCTGGCAATCGCGTCGGCGGTCTTTTGGTTATCCCCGGTAATCATGGCGGTGCGAATGCCCATCTGTTCCAGGTCGCGGATTGCGGAAACGCTGTCCTCCTTGACCACGTCGGCTACGGCGACAACCCCGGCGTATTCCCCGTCCACCGTCACCAGCATGGGGGTCTTGCCCTCTGCCGCCAGGTCGTCAGCCTCCTGTGTCCTGGGGAGCTTTAGCCAAGCGGCGTTGCCCACCCGGATCTCTTTCCCTTCCACCTGGCCCAGAATGCCCTTGCCGGTGACCGAGGAAAAGCCGGTGACCTCCCCCAGGGAAAGATCCCGCTCCACAGCGGCGGTGACAATGGCCTGGCCCAGGGGATGCTCGCTGGCCCGCTCGCAGGAGGCCGCCAGCCGCAGCAGCTCCTCCTCCCGGTATCCCCCGGCGGGGAGGAGATCTGTCACCCGGGGCCGCCCCTGGGTGATGGTGCCGGTCTTATCAAAGATCACAGTGGTGACATGGCTGGAAAGCTCCAGGGCTTGGGCGTCCTTAAAGAGGACTCCGTTCTGGGCCCCCTTGCCGGTGCCCACCATGATGGCGGTGGGGGTGGCCAGGCCCAGGGCGCAGGGGCAGGCGATAACCAGCACCGAGATAAAGACGCTGAGGGCAAACCCCGGTTCCTTCCCTGCCAGCAGCCAGAGGAGGGCGGCCACCGTGGCAATGGCCATTACGGCGGGGACGAACACCCCTGCCACCTGGTCCGCCAGCCGGGCAATGGGCGCCTTGGAGCCCTGGGCGTCCTCCACCAGCTTGATGATCTGGGCCAGGGCGGTGTCCCGGCCTACCCGCTCCGCCTGGACCCGGAGGAAGCCCCCCTGGTTGATGGTGGCGCCGGTGACCTTATCCCCAGGGGCCTTATCCACCGGCATACTTTCGCCGGTGAGCATACTTTCATCCACTGCCGATTCCCCGGTGAGGACCACCCCATCGGTGGGGATGCGGGAGCCGGGCTTCACCAGGAGGATGTCCCCCACCCGGACCTCCTCCAGGGGGATCTCGGTTTCCTTGCCGTCCCGCTCCACCAGGGCGGTCTTAGGGGCCAGGGCCATAAGCCGCTTGATGCTCTCCCCGGTGCGGCCCTTGGAATTGTCCTCCATGGTCTTGCCCAGCAGCACCAAAGCGATAATCATAGAGGAACTTTCAAAGTACAGGCTGTGGATGGCGTGGGGATCGCCCCCCAGCACCTGCCAAAGCCCGTATACGCTGTACAAAAAGGCGGCGGTGGTACCGATGGCCACCAAGCTGTCCATATTGGGGGTGCGGCGGAACAGCTGGGAGTACCCTACAGTGTAAAAGCTGTACCCTGCCCCCAGCACCGGCAGACAGAGGAAGAACTGCAAAAGGGCAAACTCCTTGCTGTGGGCCATAAGGTCCACCGGCAGGTCGAAAAGCATAGGCCCCATGGCGATGCAGAACAGGGGGACAGCGAAGATCATGGCGATGATAAGCCGGACCCGGAGGCTCTTGGAATGATCGCTTTTTCGCTTTTCGGTCTCCTCCGGGGTCTCGTCGGCCACCACCTCAAAGCCGGCGTTCTCCACCGCCTCGGTGATGCCCTCCATCCCGATAACTGTCTCGTCGAACTGGACGCTAGCCATTTCGGTGGCGATGTTCACCGTGGCGGAAAGGACTCCCTTGCGGCGGTTTAACACCCGCTCCAGGTTGGCGGAGCAGGCGGCGCAGTACATCCCGCCAATACGCAGCTGTTTTGTGGTCATAGCAAAGCACCGTTCCTTTTCTCAAACGATCCCGAAATGTGTCTTTCGAGCCTTAGCACCTATTCAAGGTCTTCCCGCCCACCGCCCCGACAGTTTTTTACCTTGCAGGGCGCAAAAGACCGCCGATCCGGCGTGCCGGAAGATCCCGAACAGGCTCTTGGATTTATCAGGCCGGGACAACATCGAAGCCGCAGTTCTCCACAACCTCCCGCAGGCCGTCCAGGTCCACCTTGGTCTCGTCGTACTCCACCTCGGCGCAGGCGGCTTCCAAGCTCACCTTTGCGGAGAGGACCCCGCTGCGCTTGTTCAGCATCTTCTCCAGATTGGTGGAGCATCCATTGCAGTGCATCCCGGCGATCTTCATGGTAGTTTTCATCTTGACAAAACTCCTTCCTGTTATGTCCTCAATATTGGCAAGGCTGGGAAAGAATATCCCGCCCTGACGGCTATTTCATCAGCTTTTCCAGCACCCCGGCCAGCTCCGCCAGCTTCTCCCGGGCCTTTTCCCGGTCGCCGCTTTCCACGGCGTCCAGGACACACCGGTCCAGATGGGCCTGGAGGACCTCCCGGTTGGCCCGCCGGAGGATCGCGTCCGCGGCCATGATCTGACCGGAGATCTCCAGACAGTACCGGTCCTCCTCCACCATTTTCAGGATCCCCTCCAGCTGCCCCTGGGCAGTCTTGAGGAGCCGCGCGATTTTTTGGGCGTCCGCCTGCATAGTCTGGCCTCCTTTTCTCTTGACCCCCCACCCCGGGGGGGTGTCCTCTTGAGGATATGATAGCACAAAAGAATTTTGTTGTCAAGTTTTTCCTGCGTAAAAAATCGCAGGGCCCCCTAGCCCCGCCGCAGTAACAGAAAAACAGGGGCAGATGGAAAGAAGATTCCTTCCATCTGCCCCTGCATTCCTTAAAAAATATTTCAAAGATCTGCCCCAAAGCAGTTGTAATTGGGGAAAAAGCGTGTATAACGTCGTTGAGGCGCAAAAAGCAGGAACGGGGTGCCGAAACACCCCGCTCCCTGTATACGGAGAAACCCCTCCATACACAACGGCTCACGCCGCACATTGCTCCTTTCTTATAACTCTTTTTCTTTCTGAAAGCAAGTATCCCGATGGCGATAGGAAAAATTTTTATGTGATGTATGAGTTGACAGCGCAAGTATATGGCATTACCCCTGTATGCTGTGCTACTTTCGGACGTAACACCGCTTGGACTCCAGGGCAGGCAGACCCTCCCCGCCACCATTATTTCATTGCTTTGGTGATGATCTGTTCCGCTGTCTTCCCCCAAGGCCGGTTGTACCTGGGAATCCGCCGCAGGCATTCCGGATCCCGGGTCAGCTGAAAAATCTTCCCCTGAGCATCCAGCGTCGCCCGAAACCCCAGCTCCTCCAGTACCGAATAGCTGTCCTCACTCACCTTCCCAAAAGGATAGGTAAACGCCGTGGGCGCATACTCGGTCATCTCTACAAATCGTAGCTGCCCCTTCTCAATGTCCTCCCGTATCGCCGCCTGGTAAGCCTCCGTGCTTTCCCCGCCCATCTTTCCAATCCCCTTGCGTTTCCCCCCGTTTTTGTGAAGGTCATAGCTGTGGCTTTGGAATTCAATAAGACCCGATCCCATCATCTCCCCGATCTGCTCCCAAGTAAGATGGGAGTAGTTCTCCCGGTTCTCATTCAGCTGGGAATATTTATCCGTCTCGGAAACAATGATGGATACCACCGCCTTCATCCCGTATTCCTTGAGGAGGGGAAAGGCGTTGAGGTAGTTATTGTAGTACCCGTCGTCAAAGGTTATCATCACCGGCTTCTCCGGCAGAGGTGTCCCCTCCTCTACATAGTCCAGCAGATCCTGAACCACCACCGTTTGATAGCCGTTCTGTTTCAGCCATTCTAAATCCCCCCGCAGGGCCGCCGGAGTGATGACGTAGTCCCCCGCCTTGCTCTCCTTGCTGTTGATGCTGTGATACATCAGCACCGGCATCCGGATGGGCTTTTCCGCCGCCTCCGCCACCGAAACCACCGCCTGGGTCTCCTCCCCCAGGGTGTTTTCTACCCGCCAAACACCCCAGACTACCACCGCTGTCAGCATAAAAACCACCGCCAGCCGCAACCCCCGCTTTACCACAAGGACCACCTCTCATTCTATGGCTGTAAACCGGTATTTCCGCCGGTATTCCCCCTTCTCCTCTCCGGGGATAACGGTGCAGCGCCGCCGCTCCAGGAGATCTACCAGGGGGTAGACGTCCACCCAAATCTCGTTGTTTCCTTCCTTCTGGCTCTCGTCAAAGATCAGCTGCAGGCCAAAGTGAAGGTGCGGCGCACTCATGCCGTTGGTATCCGGGGTGGAGCTGTAGCCTGTCATCCCCACGTACCCGATAACTTGCCCTGCCTCTACCTCCGCCCCTTCGGCGATGCCGGAGGCGAAGGGGTGCCCCTTTCGCAGGTGGGCGTAATACCAGTACCGCTTCCCGTCCCGGGACCGGATCCCAATGCGCCAGCCTCCGTACTGGTTCCACCCCGCAGCCTCTACGACGCCACCCTCTACGGCCACCACAGGGGTGCCCACCGGGGCCATCAGGTCGTTGCCCAGGTGCTTTCTGCGGTAGCCGTAGGAACGCCCCGCCCCAAAGTCGTCGTAATGGGAGAACCCGTACCCCCGGGCGATGGGGCAGAAGGCAGTAAGTCCGTATCCGCTGGTTTCAATGATCCGTTCCGGATCCTGGGGGTCCGGCTCCTCCAAAAGGTAGTTCCCCACCAGGTTCCCCAGTACCGCCCCGTAAGCCTCCCGATAATAGCTGTAGTATTGGTCAGGGCCCTTTCCCAGGATCTGTTCCGGGGTCTCCCCCTGGCCCAGGGCCTTGGCGGTCTGCCGGAGGTGGCTCTCCTGGTACCGGGAGAAATCCCCGCCGTACCGGGCCCCCAGACAGGCCAGCAGATCCACCCAGTCCACCGGCTGAACCTGCCCCTCCCCCGGCTCCCGGTGGGAGGCGACGTCCTCATCCAGGGCGGCGGAAAGGGCGGAGATAGTTGGCCCGAAATCCACCCACTTGATGAACTTCTTTTCCGACGCGGCCCGGGCCCGCACAATGGCCGAGCCCCCGGCAATCCCCAGGGCCACCCCCAGGGCCAGACAAAGGGCGATGCCCCGGGCCTTCCATTTTCCCCAGCAGCAGTAAAGCATCCCGGCTGCCCTCCTCTCCATAAGAAGGGTATGCCGGGATGCTGCCAATCATGCTTTCTTTTGGCTCCATACCTGGGCCAGAATGTCCTTGAGACCCAGAAAAGCGTCCTCCTCCCCGTAGCTATGATCGGCCCGAAAGCGGTCCAGCAGGGCCGGGAGAAATCCACCAAGAAAAGCTGGCTTTTTCGCCCGTTTTCCTGTCATTTGGGATCCGAACCGCCCAGGCTCCCTGCCGCTGCTTATCTCCAGCGTACTGTTGGGGGCCCTGGGTTGTTCCCTCCGGGGAAATCGCCTGTTTCCATCTTCGCCGGTTTGTGGTATACTGTACCAAAAGAGCAAAAAGGAGGAAGCCCCATGTCCCAAGAGGAACTGCTGCGCCAAATCGAGGAGTGGAACCAGGCCGGCCAATACTGGAAGATCATCCATGCGGTGGATGCCCTGCCCCCGGAGGAACGGGGGTACCAGCTGACCTGCCAGCAGGCCCGGGCCTGCAACAACCTGGTGGCGGTGAAGGGGGAAGAACGGTCCCTTCTGGAAAAGGCCGCCGCCCTGCTGGAGTCGGTTCGGGAGGAGGGAAAGGAGGACCCCCTCTGGCACTTCCGCCTGGGATACTCCTACTACCATTTGCACCGGCTGGAAGAGGCCGCCGTCTGCTTCCGGGAGGCGCTGCGGCTGGACCCGGAGGACGAGGACGCCCGGGATTTCCTTGGGTTCATTCGGAGAAAAGGCGACACTGTAAACAAGGTGGGGGGCAAGAAGGGCGGCAAAGTTCAATAAAGAAATCCCCCCATGCCCGGTCCCTCCGATGACAAAGATCATCCGCCGTGGTGGCGGGGCGTTGGTTTATCAAAAACGAAGGCGGGAAAGCTTTGTTTGGCTTTCCCGCCCTTGCGTATCAGAATCTTCTCCATGGATTTCCCTTTTGAGCCGCGGGAGTATCCCCCCATCTCGTTACCGGTCATCCTTGAGCCACCGGCTTCCCGGCGCCAAGGTCCCGTTGAGGAGGTAGCAGCGGACGATCCGGGCGGCCTCCTCCATATCCTCCAGGGCCCACATCTTGGGCACCGGGGACTGGCCCCCGATTTCAATGGGACAAAGGTCCTCCACCGTGTCGTAATCGGTGTTGTGGATGGTATAGGCGATGCCGTTTTCCATGTCATCGTACCACAGGGCGGCCCAGCCGGGGGCGAACTCCCCGCAGAGGAAATTCTCCTCCCCCCAAGGCTCCACAGAGAGGCTCAACCCTGCCACGTTTTCCTTCCGGATGGCCTCGGCCAGCTCCTCCGCCAGCCGCTCCTTGTCCTCCTGGGAAAGCTGTAGCCAGTTGTCCTCCTGGTACTCCCCATGAGGGAAGGCCTTCCACCCGGCGGGGGTCTTGCCGCAGAACTGAACGCTGACGCACCGAACCCCGGAACCTCCTTCCCAGCCAGGAACAGGGATCTCCTCCCCCAGGATACTTTCCATGCCCTGGTAATCCTCATCCCGGTAGAATGGCGGCTCCTCCTCGATGTTGGCCCCGGTGGCCTTGGCTTTGATGGTATCCAGAACCTCCCGGTGTTTCAGCTTGCTCTTGGCAGGCAGGCTGACGCTTTCCAGCAGGGGCAGCTCCGCCAGGAGGCGGCAGTCGGTAAAGTCCGTATTTTGGACAATAAGGGTCCGCAGCTTTTTACAGCGGGGCAGGAAGGACCAATCCCCCAGATCAAACCTGTTGATCCGCAGGTACTCCAGGTTCGGCAGCTCCCCCAAAAGGGAAAAGTCCCCCCGCTCCTCCACCAGCCACTTGGGAGTTATGTAGCCTTCGGTGCTGGAACTGCGATTTACCTTGTCGCTGTCCAGCTTGGTGATCTTTCTCAAATCATCAGGGACTTGAGGACACCCGCCCATGTTTTTCTTGATCCAGCTCAGCAGCCGGGGATCGATTTTGTACTCTGTCCGCATAATAAAACCGCCTCCTTTGGTCAAGGAAAATTTACCACCTGCAAAAGGAAAAAAGTCCCCACAGACCCTCCCCGGCGGCCGATTGTCTGCCGCCGGGGAGGGTCTGTCTTAACTTGCTGCGCTTAGTCGTGCTTGATAGCCTCCAGCGCCGAGATCTTCACCGCGCGGTTGGCAGGGAGGAATCCGAACACCACCCCCACCAGGATGGAGAAAGCCAGGGCGACCAGGACCAGCCACAGGGGGATCACCGAAAGCTTGCTCCCGGCCCCCATGGCCCCAGCCGCAAAGTGGTTGAATCCCCAGGATCCGGCAAAGCTCAAAGCTACCCCCATAATCCCGCCCAGAAGGCCGATCATCCCGGCCTCCAGGAGGAACATGATCCGGATGTCCTTAATCTCCGCCCCAATAACCTTCATCACGCCAATCTCCCGGGTGCGCTCGTAGATGGACATAATCATGGTGTTGGCAATGCCAATAGCCGCCACCAGCAGGGAGAATCCCGCAAGACCCCCTAGTACCAATTGAATCATCAGGGCCTGCTTCTGCATATACTCCCGGCTGTCGTTCATGGAATTGCAGTCAAACCCCATCCCCTTGATCTCTTCCTGGACTGCGGCCACGGTGTCTACGTCCACGCACTTTACCTTGGCCTGCTGGTAGCTGATCTTTTTTCCCTGGGTCTTGATGCCGTTCTGGCGGTTGTACTTCTCAATCAGGGCCTTCATCTCGTTGATGTCCATGAAGGCGTAGTTGGTGGCCTCCCAGTTGGCGTCGTTTTTCAGCATCACCCCGGCCACCACCGGCTTTACCTCAATGTCTTTCCCCACCTTGTTGCCGTTGCTGTCGTACTTCTGGCTGGGCAGGGCCAGGACCAACTTATCCTTCAGCACGTTGACAAAGGGATCCTTGATCCGGCCATTGGCATCCGGGTATGGGTCCACCCGGTTGTTCCGCTGCTTTTTGGTATCATAGAAGCGGTAGGCGTAGTTTTCCCCCACCACCAGGCTGTAGGGCCGGTCCCCGTCCTTGAGGTAAGAACCTTCCTTCAATTCATACCCCAGCTTTTCCAGGGCCTCGGGGTAGACGCCGTAGAGGTTGCCGTTCATTTGATACCGGCCGTTTTTGGCGGTGACCTGGAAGTTTACATCCCAGTTTTCGTAGAAGGGGGTGGCGATCTCCACCCCGTCCAGGGCCTGGATCTTGGCCATAGCGGTGTCGTCCAGGGTAACGGTGCTGTTCCAGTTGTAGATGTCGATAACCGTCAGGTCCCCCCAGCTGGCCAGCTGTTCCTCGTAGCTGCGGGACAGCCCGATGCCGATGGAGATGGCGATGATGATGAGCCCTACCCCGATGACCACCCCCAGGGCGGTGAGGAAGGTCCTCAGTTTCCGGCGGGTGAGGTTCCGAACGCAGATGGAAAGAATATCAGAGATTCGCATCCGCTTCCTCACTCCTCTTCTTTAGGATACGGCGGCGGATGAGGAAGGCGGCCACACCGGCGGCGATGACCACCCCGCCGATGATGAAGGGGGTGGGGGATTTTTTCTCATCCGTCAGGGTGGGATCCTCCATCATTCCGGGGTCAAATTCGCCCATGCCGGGGCCAAAGTCCATTCCCGCCATGGGGTCCACGGCGTTGGTGGACCACTGGATGGTGGCGGTCTTTTCCTCCATGTTGGTGTCTTCGTAGGTGATGGTCACCTCGCCGGTGCAGACCCCTTCTCCGTTGGGGGTGATGTAGAAGTCGGCGGTGCCGGTGGACCCGGAGGTCAGGTTCCCCAGGTTCTGCTGCTGGCCGGGGTTCTGGATGTCCCCGCTGATCTGGGCGGAAAGGTTGTAGACGTCGCTACGCCCCTTGTTGACAAAGTTGACGGTGAGGTAGCTTTCCTCGTTCAGGTAGATCTCCTGGGAAACCTCCACGCCGGTGACCTGGAACCGGTCGATCTGAACCACAGGGATGGAGATGGTCTCCTGGGTGGAGTTATCCCGGCGGCTGACCAGGTGGTCGTCGATGTACTGGTACTTCATCGAGACCTCGATGTTGTGGGACTGGGGGGCGGCGTTGGCCTTGGCGGTGACCTGGACGGTCTGGGTCACCGACTGCTCGGCGTCCAGCTGGTCCACGTAGAAGGTGTTGGAGGAGCTGGTGAGCATAAAGGCGTCAGGCATGGAAATGGTAATCATCATGTTGGTGACGTCCAGGTTGCGGCTGGTGTTGTAGAAGGTGAGTTCCAGGGGGAAGGTATCCCCGGCTGTCACCTGGCCGCCGTAGCTGTAGTTGCTGACGATGACGTAGGGGGTAGCCATTTCCATCTTGCTGTAGTCCGGGTCGTCGTCGCCGTCGTCGGGCTCGGGGGTGTATGGCACACAGGAGCTGACCTCGGCGGAGAACTGGCTGAAAATATAGGGGGATGCGTCGCTCGCCTTGCTTTCCACTGTAAAGGCCAGGGTACTGCCGGAACCGGTATAGTACAGACCCTTCAGGGAAACATAGCAGATCACGCCGCCATCAGCAGGCAGCACCCGGTCAATACGAATGGAGGCGTCACTGTTGCTTTGGAACCGGAAGCTGCCACGATCCACCAGGATCTTTACATTTGGTGTGCTATTTGCAATAATATCTTCTTTTTGTACATTGGGGATAGAAAATTGCACCTGGGCATCCACATAGTACCCCCGGTGGATGGAGGGGTCATTTTTGTTGTTGTCCGCCGGGTCGTAGGTGACATTGTTATTGGAGCGGTAGATCTTTTGGATGGTGTAGGTCATGTTGGAGGGCAGGGAGGGCTGGTTGTTGTCATCATCCCCGCCAGGGGTAGTGGTGCTACCGCCACCGGTTTCGCATTCGCTAATATCAATAATAAAGGGGTTTGTAAATAAAAACCCGCTATCATCAGTCTTTTTGATATTAAAGGCTAGTTTTCCTTTTTTGGAATCACCGCTTCCTGGTTGATAGGTCATGTTTTCCAGCTTAAAAACATAATTGCCTTCGCTGTTTTTTGTACCGGTTGTAAAAGAATAACCATTTTTTCCAGAAAAACCACTTTTGTTAGTATCTAATTCAACTTTGTTGTTGTTTAATTCAACTGCTCCAGCCTGTGGTTTCAAGGTGATTTCAATATCAATACCACCTTCGCCAACGACTATTTTGTTGCTTTGGGTATTGTCCTTTTTGGTAATCGTATAACTTGGGTCAAAATCATTTGTCGCCGCATACCCCACCACGCTGAACAGATACCCGCCCAGGGTTCCCAAGGCGATGAGGCCGGCCAGGATTAGGGCGATAACACGCTTTACTACACTTGTTTTCAACTTACTTCTCCTCCAATGCTGGTGTTTTTTCCGGTTCCTTTCCCATGCCTTCTCCAAAGGCGGTGTCTACCTCCGGGATTTCCGGAGGGGCTTCCTGCTGGGGCTGCTGCTCCGGGGGCTCCTCCCCCGGGGGAAGCTGGTCGTTTTCCCAGGCGGCTCGTTTTGCGGCCTCCTCTTTTTCCACATCGAACAAGGACTTATTGGGGGTGTCCCCCACCACCGCGCCGTCCACAATGGTTACGATCCGGTCGGCGTAGTTGGCCAGGCTTCGGTCGTGGGTCACCAGAACAATGGTGATCTTCTGCTCCCGGGAGAAGTTAAGGAACAGCTCCATGATCTCCCGGGTGGTCTTGGTGTCCAGGTTGCCGGTGGGCTCGTCGGCAAAGACCACCTTGGGCCGGGCGGCAAAGGCCCGTGCAATGCCCACCCGCTGCTGCTGGCCGCCGGACATCTCCGCCGGGGTGTGCTTCATCCGCTCCGCCAGTCCCACCGCTTTGAGCATCTCCTTGGCGATGGCGTTTCGCTTCCTCCGGGACATCCCCCGAAACGTCAGGGGCATAGCCACGTTTTCCAGGGCGCTCATCCCCGGCAGGAGGTTATAGGACTGAAAGACAAAGCCGATGCTCTCCTGGCGGAAGTGGGCCAGCTGCTTTTCCGTCATTTTGGAGATGTTCTTGCCCATGATAAAGACCTGACCCCTGGTGGGCTTTTCCAATCCCGCCAGCTGGTTGAGAAGGGTGGACTTTCCCGAGCCGGAGGTCCCCAGGATACAGCAGACCTGACCTTCCTCGATCTCCAGGTTGATGCACCCCAGGGCGACGACAACGTCGCTGCCCACCCGATAGGCCTTGCGAAGGTCTACCGTTTTGATGATCGAAGCCAATTTCTTTCCCACCATCCATTCTAAATGCTTGTATTACAATATGTATAATACATTATGATACAACAATTCCCCTATCCGTGCAACCATTTCCCAAGGTTTTTTTTAGGGTGTGACCCTAAAGACCGTCCAAAAGCTTGTTTTCTTAATAGACGATGAAAACCGCTATTTTATTCGTGGCGAAAAAAATAAATTTTGTTGCGCTGTATTTCAAAATATTTACAATTCCCGGAAAAGATATGCTATAATAGGCCCGGTAGTCCAAGCCCTGGTTTTCAGGGCCTCCCCATCGTGACAAAGAAAAAGGAGCAGCAAACATGAAGCAGAATTATGTCATCCTTACCGATTCTTCCTGCGATCTTCCTGCAGAGCTGGCCCGGCAGCTGGAAATCGCTGTCCTTCCCCTCACCCTTACCCTGGGGGGAAAGGAATACGCCAACTACCTGGACGGCCGGGAGATTGGCTTCTCCCAGTTTTACCACCGCATCCGCCAAGGGGAGACAGCCACCACCTCCGCCGCCAACGTAGAAGGATACTGTTCCATGATGGAGCCCTTTCTCCGTGAGGGGCAGGACATCCTTCTTTTGGTCTTTTCCTCCGGGCTCAGCAGCACCTACCAGGCCGCAGCAATGGCGGTGGAGGAGCTTTCCGCCCAGTACCCGGAGCGGAAGCTGGCCGCTGTGGACACCCGTTGCGCCTCCATGGGACAGGGCCTGCTGGTCTACCTGGCCGCCAAAAAGCGGGCGGAGGGCAAGACCATGGAGGAGGTCCGGGCCTGGGCGGAGGAGGAGAAGTTCCACCTCTGCCACTGGTTCACCGTGGACGACCTGATGTACCTCAAGCGGGGCGGCCGGCTGAACGCCGCCACCGCCCTGGTGGGCACTGCCCTGGGGATCAAGCCGGTGCTGCACATTGACGACGACGGGCACCTTATCAACGTGGGCAAGGCCCGGGGCCGCCGGGGAGCCCTTACCGCCCTGGTGGACCGCATGGCGGAACTGGCTGTGGACCCGGAGAAGAACCCGGTTTTCATCAGCCACGGGGACTGCCTGGATGACGCCAAGATGGTGGAAAAGCTGGTAAAGCAGCGCCTGGGGGTCAAGGAAGTGGTCATCAGCTACGTAGGCCCGGTTATCGGCGCCCACACCGGCCCCGGGGTAGTGGCCCTCTTCTTCCTGGGGCGGGAACGGTAAAGCCCGCAAAGCGAAGCCCCACCATCACCCCAACAGGAGGTCCTCCCATGCCCAACCGGCCCCCGCTCTCTCCCTGCCAGCAAATCGAACGCAGTCTTATCACCAAGTACCGCAAAACCATTTGGAACCGCTTCATCGGCGGGATCAAGGACTATGCCCTCATCCAGGAGGGCGACCGGATCGCCGTCTGTATCTCCGGGGGTAAGGATTCCATGCTCCTGGCCAAGTGTATGCAGCAGCTGCACCGCCATAGCGAGGTCCCCTTCCACCTGGAGTTTTTGGTTATGGATCCCGGCTACCGCCCCGCCAACCGGGAACTGATCCTCCGCAATGCCGCCCTTATGGAAATCCCCATCCACCTCTTCGAGAGCCAGATCTTCGACGTGGTTGCGGACATCCCCAAATCCCCCTGCTACCTCTGCGCCCGGATGCGCCGGGGGTACCTGTACAGCCATGCCCAAAAGCTGGGCTGCAATAAGATCGCCCTGGGCCACCATTTTGACGACGTGGTGGAAACCATCCTGATGAGTACCCTCTACGGGGCGGAGTACCGCACCATGATGCCCAAGCTGCACAGCACAAACTTCCCGGGGATGGAGCTTATCCGCCCCCTTTACCTGGTGCGGGAGCGGGACATCATCGCTTGGAAACATTACAACCACCTTTCCTTTCTACAGTGCGCCTGCCGTTTTACCGAGGCCCTGGGCCGGGAGGACGAGCCTGGGGAGTCCAAGCGCCAGGAGGTGAAGGAACTCATCGCCGCCCTTCGCCGGGATAACCCCCAGGTGGACATCAATATCTTCCGCAGCGTTCACAGCGTCAACCTGGATACCGTCATCGGCTGGCGGAGCGCGGCAGAAGGGGAGCATAGCTTCCTGGAAAAATACGACTAAAAAATAATCAAATAAAAGCACTTTGGTTTATCTTGTATTCTAAATGCAGTGATTCATTTGGATATAATATTCCCATTAAAATGATTCTATTTTGAGTCAGCTGGGAGGTTTTACCCCTATGGCCGGCAACTATTTTTCCCCTTTTTCGGTCCGCATTCCCGAGGAGCTTCTTTTTAAGATCAAGAAGCTGGCGGAGATGAACAAGCGCTCCGCCAACAAGCAGGTGGAGTACATTTTAGAGCAGTACGTCACCCAATACGAGGAGGAACATGGCAAGCTTCCCTCTTGGGAGCCTTAACATGAAGCGCCCTCTGTTCGCCTTTGCCGTCCTTTTTCTGCTGGCCCTGGCAGTCACGCAGCGGTGGGGAGGGTTCTCCGGCTTTTCGATAGCCGGCGGGGCCCTCCTTGTTTCTGTTTGTCTTCCAAAGGAAAAGCAACGGCTGGGACGGCAGCTGCTCCTATGCGGGGCCTTGGCCGCCGTGGCGGCTTTGGGCGCGTACAGTACCTTTCGCCTGGGACTGGAAAAATGGCAGCGGCTGGAGGGAGAGCAGCTCGTCTTTACCGGCTGGCTGGAGGAGATCAGTCCCTACGACGGCGCCAGGGTCACCCTTCGCGGCCGGGCCGCCTGGAAGGGCGGAGAGGGAGCTGTCTGCCTGGATTTTCCCGGGATGCCGGAGGAATCCGCCCCTGGCCAATGGGTTACTGGTACCTTCCTGGTGACCCAGGTCCGGGAGGACGGGGCGGCTCCAGGGGGTATTTCCATTCGGGTCCAGGCGGAGGAGGAGCCACAACCGGTCCCCCCGCCAGGTTTCCATCCCCTGGCCTCTCTGGCGGCCCTGCGCTGGCGCCTCTCCCAAACGCTGTGGGAGGCCCACCCTGGGGAGGACACCGCCGTGGTGCTGGCTTTGGTCTTTTCCCGCAGGGACAAGCTCCCCGCCGGGCGGCTGGCGGAACTGGACTATGCAGGGCTCCGGCACCTTTTGGTGGTCTCCGGCTTTCATCTCTCCCTCCTCACCGGCTGGCTGGATTCCCTTTGCCGCCGCCTGGGTCTGGGCCCACGGGCCGGAGGGCTCTGCTGCCTTTTGGGGGTTTGGTTCCTGGCGGGGATGGCGGGGTTTTCCACCTCGGTGCTGCGGGCCGGGATAATGACCAGCCTCTACCTTTTGGGGCGGATGGTGTACCTCCGGTCCGACGGCCTCACCGCCCTGGGGATCAGCGGCCTGATCCTGGGGGCCGCAACGCCCCCTGTCCTGTTCACCGCCGGGTGGCAGCTGACCTTTGCCGCTACCCTGGGCCTCCTTATGGGATCCGGGACCCTTTCCTCCCTGATGGAAAGCCGCCTTGCGAGCCGCTTTGGCCAGCCGGGCCAGGGGAGCCGCTGGGCAGTCGAGGCCCTGGCCGCCTCCGTTGGGGCCCAGCTGGGGGTTTTTCCTGTGGTGGCGGCGCGGTTTGGCCGGGTCACCCTGTGGGGACTGGTCACCGCCCTCCCCGCCATCCCTCTGGCCACCGGGATCATCCTGCTTGGGGGAATTGGGGCCGTCTGCCTTTCGGTCCCGGCCCTGGACCTTTTTGGGGGCCTTCTCCTGGATCTGGCCCGGTTCCCCGCCCGCCTGCTCCTCCTTCTGGCAAAGGGGGTACGGCGGCTCCCAGATCTCGCCTGTCCGGCCCTGTTTCCCTGGCAGCTGGCCCTCTGCCTGGCCCTTCCGGCGGGGCTGTTTCTCTGTCTTGGCTGTCTTTCCCGTCTGTCCCGCCGCCAGGGGAGGCCGCTGTTTTGGGCAGCTCTGGCTCTGACGGTCCTTACCTTTGGGGGGATGCGGCTTTCCCTCCATGGGGGCGCGGTGGTCTCCATTGGGAAGGAAGGCGGGGTGGTCATCGCCGCCCAAACCGGGACGCTGGTGCTGGACGCCGGGGAAACCGCCTGGGAACGCCGCCTCCTCTCCGAAAGGCTTCTTCGGTGCGGGGCCCAAGGCCCCCTGGTGATGGCCTCCTCCCGGGCCGCCCCGGCCAACGGTATCCTGGGGTGGCAGGGGGACCTTTCCCCCGACGCCATCTACCTCTCCGGAGAGGAGATCCCCCTTCTGAAAAACCAGTACCCCGGCAATTTTCTTCCCCTGGGGGAAGAAAGCCAGGAGGTCCTGCCGGGGGTCCGCCTCAGCCGCCCCCTTCCGGGGTGCCTTCAGGTGGAACTAAAGGGAAGAAAGTTGCTGAAATCCACCGCGGCCTATGATATAATAAGGGAGTCAGCCCTGCCGGAGGAGACCGATCTTTGGATCAGCCGCACCGGCGAGAGTTTTTCCGGGCCGGGAATGCCAAAGCCCGCCCGGATGCCCACAGGGGACCAAAATGTAATGATTAGGACGGTGCGGCCATGAAGCTGGAAAACCCCAGGCAGCTGGATGCAATGATAAAGGACGAAAGCCTTCCCGGCCTGGTCTTCCTTTGGGGGGAGGATGCCGGAGGGGTGATCCGGTACCAGCGGAAACTGGAAAAGCTGGCTGTCACCGCCTTCCCGGAGTTCAACAGCAGCCGCTTTGACGGCAGATTTTCTTTGGATATGGATGCCCTGTCAAACGCGGTTTGCTCCCTGCCCATGATGGCCCCCCGCCGTTTTGCCCTGATCGAGGACCTGAACCCAGCCGTGGTCAGCGCCGGGGATATGGCAAAGCTGGAACAGCTGTTTGAGGAACGGCCGGAGGAGACCCTTCTGGTCATCACCATGCACACCGTCCAGCCGGACTTTAAGAAGGGGGACAAAGGGGCGAAGATCGCCGGTCTCTGCGACAAGTACGGGGCGGCCTGCGCCTTCCAGAAGCCGGGGCAAGCCCAGGCGGTCCAGCAGATCATCGCCGAGGCCCAGCGGGCCGGAAGCGTCATCGGCCAGGGGGAGGCGCGCCTTCTGTCGGAATACTGCGGCCGGGATTCCCTGAGAATGGGGGAGGAGACCCGGAAACTGGCGGCCCACTCCCCGGAGGGCATCACCCGGGAGGATATTGAAGCCCTGGTCACCCCGGTGACCGAGGCCCGGGCCTTTGACCTGGCCGGGCGCATCCTCTCCCGGGATTACACCGCCGCCCTGGGGACCATCGACGACCTGATCTTCCTCAAGGAAACCCCGGTGTCCATCCTCACCATCCTCACCATGTCCTTTGTGGATATGTACCGGGCCGCCATTGCAAAGCGGGCGGGGATTCCCGACGCCGCAGCCCGAAAGGCCCTGGGGTACGGCAGCGCCTACCGGTACGAGCAGGCGGTGATGAACCAGCGGAAATTTTCCCTGCCCGCCCTGGAGGACATCCTGGAGCTGCTGGCAGAGGCGGACAGCCGCTCCAAATCCACCGGCATCGACGCCAAGGTGGTGTTGGAGACCACGGTGGCGGAGATCTTCCGCAGAATGGAGCGTCCATAATGAAAAAGTTGCGGGTCAAGTATCCGGTTATCGTGGAGGGGCGGTACGACAAGGCCAAGCTCAGCACCCTGATGGAGGGGGACATCATCCAAACCGACGGCTTCCGCATCTTTTCGGACAAGGACAAAATGGGGCTTATCCGCCGCCTGGCGGAGCGGGGCGGGGTGGTCATCCTCACCGATTCCGACCGGGCGGGCTTTCGCATCCGGGGGCACATCGCCGGGGCGCTGCCGCCGGAGAAGGTCATCCACGTTTACATCCCGGAGATCTTGGGAAAGGAGCGGCGCAAGACAAAGCCCTCTGCCCAGGGGACCCTGGGAGTAGAGGGGATGGAGGCGGAGGTCCTTCGGGAGGCGCTGCGAAAGGCAGGGGTACTGGAAGGGGAGGATCAGCCGCCCCGAAAGGCCATTACCAAGGGGGATCTGTACCGCCTGGGGTTTTCCGGCGGAGAAGGAAGCGCGGCCCTGCGGGAGGCCCTTCGCCAGCGGCTGAACCTGCCCCGGGGAATCGGCCCCAACGCCCTGCCGGGAATCCTGACCCGGCTGGTGACCCCGGAGGAACTGGAGGAACTGGCGGAGGAATTAAAAGGATCTCTGACCAGGTAAACGTTCCTGCGCCAAACAGAAAGCGGATGCAGCTGGGCTGCACCCGCTTTTTTCATCTGTAAGAGAATTGCCAATCAGGGCAGATACTGGAACCGCTGTCCCCAGCTGCTTCGGAGCGTCCGCTCGTTCTCCAGGTACCAGTCCCGGAGAAACTGGGGGGCGTCCTTCTGGGCTGCCAACCAAAAGGTACTGCCTGTCCGGTCTCCACCCAGTATGGTCACCGTAAATCCCTGCTTCGAGACGTGGCAGTCGTTCCCCCGGCAAAGAGCCAGCAGTTCCTCCATCTGCTGGGGATCCGTGACCAAAAGGGCAGCTGCCGATTCCCTCGGCTCCTCCCCCTGGGGCCAAGCCTCATTTCCCGGCCACAGGTCCCGGGGGCCGATGCCGGTCCAGTAAGCCTCTTCGTTCCAGGAGGCGGCCCCCCACCAGTTTATTTGTAGCCCGGTGACCTTCCCCTTGCTCAAAGACTGCCCGGTGTACTCCCCCAGGCCGCTGGCCCAAAGGGCGTCCAAGGTCTTTTGGTCCTCCCGGTAGACCGGCAGGCAGAAGTCCCTCCAAAGGTCCTCCGTCACCTGGACAGTGGTCTCCCCCGGCTGGCTGGTGGGGATCCTGTACCAGGGGGTAGGGGCGGTGGTCTCGATGGTAAGGTAGGCCGCCGCCCGGGCGGTCCCCTTCCGGAGGGAGCTGTAGTCAAAGGTCTCTGCGTCCGCCCGCATGGCCGCCACCAGCCGCTCTATGGTTTCCTTATCGGTAATGGGGTTGCTGGTGGAAAGCCCCAGGTCGTCGCTGACCCGGATGGCCCGGATCTCATCGGCGGTGACGGTAAAACGGGGGTCGGTTTGGCGGCGGAACTCCAGGTCTTCCTCCAGGGCCAGGAGGGCAGTGAGATCCCGCTCCGAATCATACACCTGGTTGCCGTCTTTTCGCCACTGGCCGTAGTGCCGCCTCATCTCGTCGTTGTACAGGAAGTCGATGCTCCCCATGATCCCCTGCTGTCCTTCCCCGGCCCCCTTCTGCCATTCCAGCAGGCTCCGGTGGAGAGCTTCCGCCGCCTGGATGCCCTCGGGGGTGGTGAGATAGACATACTGATAGTCGTTGTAGCTGTACCAGGTCTTCCACAGATCAGCGGGGAGTTCACTTCCGTCCAGGCTGTACCAGTTCTCCCCCGTCTCGGCGGGATGCACGCTTTCGTCCTGGTGGTCCAGCCGCTTGGCCAGGGTGCCGTACCGGCCCCGGTAGCGCACCCGGACCTCCTGGACCTCCCCCACCGGGGGGATGTAGTCCTCGTACCCCAGCCCCCCGTGGGTGACGATGTAAGCCGCCGTCACCGGCAGGGCGGCGCAGAGGACCAGGACGAGAAGGGGTTTCCACAGACTCCGAAGGTCGGGCCGCTTGCGAAAGGCCCGGAGCCTTTGGAGGTCCCACCTCAGGATCACCTGGCAGAGGACCGCCGCCCCCAGGGAGCAGAGGACGACCGTCAGCAGGAAGGATGGCCGGGGATAGATGGAACTCCAGAACAGGAGTCCCAGGGCCAGCCCCCCGGCCAGGGTGGCCAGAAAGGTCACCACAAGGCCCAGGGGCTCCCGGACCGCGCCGGTCCCCGCCATCTCCACAAGGCGGCCCCGAAAGACCCGGCAGGCCAGCCACAGGCAGAAAAGGCCGATGGCCAGCCAGACCAGGAGCATCCAGTTAGCCAGGGCGGGGTAGGTCCCCCAGAAGGTGTTGTAGCTGCCGTACCGATTGGGCATGACGAACACCGGGCTGAAAGAAAGGATATGCTGCATAATGCTTGCGCCGGACCAGCCCACGATGAACTGCTGGATGGCCAGATCCAAAAAAGCCGCCGCCATGGGCAGGGCCCCCATCAGCGCCCCGGAAAGGATGAGGATCTTGAAGAACCCCCCGGTCATAACGGCGACCAGAAAGATAATAGCGATAACAGCCAGGGCCGTTACCAGCCAGCCGAAGAGATCCAACAGGATCTCCCCCACCGGAAAGATAAAACCACTTCCCCCTGCCTGGATCAGCTGGACAGCCCCGGCCACAAGGACCACCAGGTAATCCGCCGCCAGGGGCAGGGCGATGGTAAGCCAGGCCGCCCCGGCGTGGGCCAGGAGGAGGTTTTCCCGCTTCACCGGCAGGCTGTACCAGAACTCCCCTTGGCGTTTGGACCGGAGCCACCGGGTCTGCCAAAGCCCTATAAGGATGGCCGCCGCCGTCACCACCACGCCAAACTGGAGCATGGAAAGTTCCGTGAAGATCCTGGCTGGGGTGACGTTGAGGGCGGCGAGGGCGGTGTATTCCCCCCATACGGGATACACAAAGATCACCAGCATATAATGGCCGGGAAGCGCCCAGAAGGTGAGGAGAAAAAACAGCCCCATCCAGGGAAGGTTCCGCCGCACCAGCTGCCGAAGAAGGGACGCCCCCTCCCAGCCCCGTTTATTCCGAAAGTTCATCACCGTAGTCATAGCCCAACGCCTCCATTTCTCCTACAAACGCCTCCTCCAGGGTCAGGGGGAGGGCTTCCACAAAGAGGGGACGAAGCCCCTCCAGCTGTTTTACAATCTCCTCGGGGCGGCCCCGAACCAGAAGGCTTGTAAGGTTCCCCCGTTCCTCCCGTCGGAGGATGGCAAGGCCGGTGTTATCCCAGTCCACCGGCTCCGGAAAGGCCCCCTGGACCTTGGAAAAGCTCTCCCGCAGGTCGTCCAGCTCCCGTTCCAACACCAAAGATCCCTGGTAGAGGAGCCCCACCCGGTCGCAAAGGTCCTCCAGCTCCCGAAGGTTGTGGCTGGCGATGGCCACCGTCAGCCCCCGGCTCTCCACCTCCCGGATCAGCAGCTTCCGGGCCTTTTGGCGGACCATGGGGTCCAAACCGTCAAAGGCCTCGTCCAGGAGCAGGCAGGGGGTACGGCAGCTCAAAGCCAGGATGAGCCCCGCCTGGCGGCGCATCCCCTTGCTGAACCGGGAAAGCCGCTGCTTCTCCTCCAGGGGAAAGACCCCCAAAAGCTGCCGGTATTCCTCCCGGTCAAAGCCGGGGTAAACCCCTTGGTACAGGGCGGCCATCTCCTCCAGGGTGCTGCCTGGCAAAAACCACAGGTTGTCGGGGAGGAAGAAGATCTTCCCCTTGACGGCGGGAGCCTCCCACACCGGCTGTCCTGCCGCCAGGACCTCCCCTGCGTCGGGGCGGTAGATACCGGCTATCGTCTTCAGCAAGGTGGTTTTGCCGCTGCCGTTTGGCCCCACCAGCCCATAGATGCTCCCCTTGGGGATATGGGCCGTAACCTCTGCCAGGGCCGCCATGCTCCCAAACCGTTTGCAGACCCCTCTTGATTCGATCATGGTTTTCCCTCTCCTTTCCACGCTTCGTCTATCAGCCTGGCCGCTTCTTCCCTGGTAAGTCCTGCCAGAACGGCCTTTTGGGCCGCCTCCCGCAAGGAACTTTCCGCCTGGGCCCGAAGGATCCCCTGGGCGGCCTCCCGCCCGGCTACAAAGCTGCCCCGTCCCGCCGCCGAACGGATGATCCCCCGGCTTTCCAGTTCCTGGTACGCCTTCTGGATGGTATTGGGGTTGGTCCCCAGTTCCAGGGCCAGGCTCCGCACCGAGGGCAGCTGGGTCCCCTCCGGCCAAACGCCTAAAAGGACCAGCTCCGTGACCCGCTCCACGATCTGCCGGTAGATGGGCACCCGGCTGGAAAGATCCACTGCGATCATCGGCGGCCCCTCCCTTCTTGCTTTTATCTGTATTATAATGACTAGTACAGTTGGTACAGTCAAAGCCTACCACAACTTTCCGGCTTTGTCAAGAAGTTTTCTCGGGAGGGCGCAATAAAACCTCGGAAAAAAGGCACAACTTTATTGAGAAAGAACATCTTGGTTCTAAAAAATTTTTCCGGAGGACGAAAAAATTGCAATAAAACCGGGGGCTCTCTCGTTTTATTGACAGAGCGATGACATAGTGGTGACTATTTTGTCATAACCTTCCAAAAGGTTTGACAGGCTACCCCGATTATAGTAAAATTATGCTGATATGACTCGCTTTTTTGCGGGCATGGTAATAGCGTCTTATTTCTCGGAACGGATTTGAAGGTTCCGTTCCTGCCCTTCCCCGGCGGATTCGCCGGGGGCAGTATCACAAGATGGGAAGTGTTTGCCTATATGCGAAAGACCAAGATCATCTGCACCCTCGGCCCCTCCTCCGACAGCGAGGGGATGCTTCGGGAGATGATGCTGGCAGGTATGAACGTCTGCCGCTTCAACTTCTCCCACGGCACCCACGAGGAACATAAGAAGAAGCTGGACCTGGTAAAGCGTCTCCGGGAGGAGCTTCGCCTCCCGGTGGCCGCCCTTTTGGACACCCGGGGCCCGGAGATCCGTCTGGGGGACTTTGAGACCGGCAGCATCGTCTTGGAGGCCGGAGCGGAGTTCACCCTCACCACCCGGGAGATCCTGGGGAGCCAGGAGACCGCCTCTATCACCTACCAGGGGCTCCCCGGGGATGTATCCCCCGGCGGCCGGATCCTTATTGATGACGGCCTGGTGGAGCTGACAGTAAAGGAGGTCACCGATACCGACATCCGCTGTACCGTGGTCAACGGGGGAAAGATCGGGAACCACAAGGGGATCAACGTCCCCGGGGTCTCCCTTTCCATGCCCTACCTCAGCGACAGCGACAAGGCCGACCTTCTCTTCGGCATCCGGGAGGGCTTCGACTTTGTGGCCGCCTCCTTTGTCCGGTCCGCCCAGGACGTCCTGGCCATCCGGTCCTTCCTGGGAGAGAACGGCGGGCGGCAGATGAAGATTATCGCCAAGATCGAAAACGCCGAGGGCGTCCGAAACCTGGACGACATCCTGGCCGTCTCCGGGGGCATCATGGTGGCCCGGGGCGACCTTGGCGTTGAGGTGGATATGCAGGAAATCCCCATTCTGCAAAAAATGATGATCCGCAAGTGCTACACCGCCGGGAAGGTGGTTATCACCGCCACCCAGATGCTGGAGAGCATGAGCAGCCACCCCCGGCCCACCCGGGCGGAGATCAACGACGTGGCCAACGCCATCTACGACGGCACCAGCGCCATTATGCTCTCCGGGGAGACCGCCGCCGGCCAGTATCCCCTGGAGGCCCTGAAGACCATGGCCACCATTGCGGAGCGCACCGAAAAGGACATCAATTACCGGGGCCGGTTCCGCCAGCGGGACAACGGTCCCGCCTCCAGCAACATCACCGACGCCATCAGCCACGCCACCTGCACCACCGCCCTGGACATTGGGGCCGCTGCCATCATCCCCATTTCCAAGTCGGGGCGCACCGCCCGGATGGTGAGCAAGTACCGGTGCAGCACCCCCATTATCGCCTGCACCACCGACCAGGTGACCTACCGTCAGCTGGCCATCACCTGGGGGGTCATCCCGGTGATGTGCCCGGAGCAGCAGGAGACCGACGCCCTCTTCTCCGCCGCCGTCCAGGCTGCCCTGGAGCAGAGCCACGTCCTTTCCGACGGGGACCTGGTGGTTCTTACCGCAGGGCTCCCCCTGGGGGTATCCGGCACCACCAACCTCCTCAAGGTCCAAACGGTGGGCAGCACCTTCCTTCGGGGACGGGGCCTCAACAATCTTTTCACCTCCGGCACCGTTTCGGTGGGGCGCACCAGCCCGGAGGTTCAGGCAAACTTCACCTATGGGGACATCCTGGTTTGCCGGGAAGCGGACCTCTCCCTCATGAAGCAGATTTTTTCCGCTTCCGCCGTGGTCACCGAGGAAAGCACCCCGGAAAGCGACCACCTGCTGGATTCCATTGCCGACCAGCTGAACGTTCCCATTCTGGTGGGAGTCCGGGACTGCACCCGCCTGCTTCGCACCGGCGAGACGGTCGAGCTGGACGCCGCCAAAGGGATCATTACTCCGCTGAAAGTGTAGGGGTCTCCCCTGCTTTTATCACGACAAAATACTATACAAGAGGTGTTCTACGAAATGAAAATCCAAGCTTCCACCCTGCGTGCCCTCCTCTGTCTGGTCCTGGCGGTAGCCCTTACCCTGGCGGTCACCGCCTGCGGCGGCGGAAAGGATCCGGAGACCTCTCCCTCCAGTGAGAGCGGATCCCTTATCACCTCCAGCCAGCCCATTGGGGGCTCCGGTTCCAGCACCGGTTCTACCTCCGCCAGCGATTCTTCCAGCGGGGACGGAGCCACCGTCGAATCCTCCGACGTCCAAAAGGATATGCTCTCCAAAATGTCCGCCTTCTACCAGAAGAACGATGACACCGTGGGCTGGCTCAACGTTCCCGGCACCACCATCGACGAGGTGGTGGTTCAGGCTCCGGACAACGACTACTACCTGCGCCGCAACAACATGAAGCAGAGCGACTTTAACGGCTGCTACTACGCCGACTTCCGCACCAACCTGGGAGCCCGGAAAGACCTTTCCAAGAACGTGGTCATCTACGGCCACAGCATGGACGACAACCCGGACGGGGCCCGGTTCTCCCAGCTGAAGAAGTACCTGGACATTGAATACTGCAAGCAGAATCCCTATATCTACTTCTCCACCCCGGAGGCGGATCTCACCTGGCAGATCTTTGCTGTCTACTACACCGACATCAGCTTTGACTACATCGAGCCCAACCCCGACAGCGCCAAGTTCACCAATATGCTCAGCGAGATGAAGCAGCGCAGCCAGTTTATCTTTGACGTGGACGTTTCCGCCAGCGACACCATCCTCACCCTGTCCACCTGCACCTATAAAGAGACCACCAACCGCAGCAACTACCGCTACGTGGTCCAGGCCAAGCTTCTCCCCGCCGGCGCCAGCCTCACCACCCCTGTCAAGGTAGAGGTCAACCCCTCTCCCAAGTCCCCCTTCTAAAAGCATCGCCCCCAAAGGTTTCGGCCTTCGGGGGCGTTTTTCATTTTTCAACTCCAAGGGGTCCGCCCTCTCTTCCCAAGGGAGGCTGTTTTCCCATCCCGCGTTCCGCTCCCCGGCCACGCACGCCCTCCCGGCGCTTTGCCCCTAGCGGTTGAGCAGGGATTTAGGCTGTGCCTGAGTCCTAGGCAGAGCGTTTCGCCGCCACCGCCTCCAGCGCCCCAGTCATTACCCGGCGAACCTCCATATCCCCAATCTCCCGGTCTGTAATAACATAGCTCCCCAGCTGGGAAGGCCGGAAGGTCAGCGTCTCGTTTTCCGAATCGTATTGACTGCGCAGATAGTATAACCGATCCCCCAAGTACCGGTAGAGATAGAATTCCCCGCCATAGCTTGCGGAAAGGTCGGAAACATCTACCGTCAAGGTTCCGGGCGCCTGAAAATCCGGATTTCCCGGGAAGGAAAGAAAACGAAACTCCTGTTCCGGGTACTTTTCCAATACCTCGGGCAGAACAGCCGCCGTGCTGTATAGGTTCTTGTCCGTCACATCGGTGACGTCCACCTGGTACTCCCATCCCGGCCCCGCCAGAATAACCTCTTCCCCGTCGTTCTTTTCCGCCAAACAGCGAAAATGATCCGAGGTCAAAACAGGGGCGGCGTTGCTCACGCGAAGAGCCTCCCCTGCGGGAAGATCCTCCACTCCCTTCATGGCGGGCGAGCCTACCTCCATCCGAATCGTATCCCTGCCCAGTTCCTTGCCGGTTTTTTCATCCTGGAGACGAACCAGGATCTCCGCCTGAGCCGTCTTGGTCCCGTAAATCGGCTTGGTGGTTACAGTGAGGTAGTACCGTCCCCCTTCGGTTTCAATCCGCGGGGGCAGAATAACCTCTTCCCCACTTTGAATGGCCAGGGAAAAGCGCTTCCCCTCCCCCTCCTCCTGGCGCAGATGGGTGGGCACCTCGTCCTCGTACCGGATCATCAGGGGGAAGCGGTACTCCTCCCCGGGGCGCAGCCCCTCCTCCCGGGCGTCTGCCCCCCCGGAAACCATCCGGACCGTCAGCTCCGCCCCAAAGGCCGCCGTGGCCGAAGCCGTCAACACCATTACCGCCAATACCAGGGATAGGATCTTCTTCATTCGTGGTTCCTCCTATTAAAGAATGAGGCCCCGCCCCGCACACCGCAAGGCGGAGCCTCAAATTTCTACAGCCTGTCAGTCCCCTTGGGACCCCAGGCATCTGCCAAGGGCCAAATGCCCTTTACTTGGACTTCTTCAGGGAGACAGCCGCGGCGGAAACCAGGGAGGCCAGAGCCAGAGCGGTGGCCACGCCGGTGACGTCGTTGGCGCCGGTCACAGGGTTATCCACGCCGCCGGTGCTGCTGTTGCCGCCGGAAGAGGAACCGCCGGTGGTGCCGGTGGGGCTCTTCAGGGCCTGGTCGGAGATGACATAGCTGCCCAGGGTGCGGGTCTTAAGGACCCAGGCCCCGTCGTCCTCGCTCCACTTGGCGGCGGAACGGTTCAGCCGGCCGTTACGCATCTCGTAGATGATCTGGTCCTCCTCCACGCCGTAGAAGTTCACGGTGGCGGTGGAGTTAAAGGTGGGAGTGCCCTCAAAGGTCAGGAAGTCGATCACCGCGTCGCTGTCCGGGTTGGCAGTGAGAACGCTCTTAATAGCATCGTTGTTGCTGTACAGGTAGTATACCTCGTCGTCGTAGACACGGACGCTGACATCGGTGTCCCCGGCGGAGAAGCTGAGGGTGCCGTAGCCCTTGCCGGCGTCATCGATGCGGTACAGGGCGCCGGAGTCGATGGTGGGAACCTCTACGTCGCCGTTGACGTCCACGGTCAGATCCACTACATCAAAGCCCACAGTGGCGTTGATGGAAAGGGTGGCATACCGGGTCTTGCCTTTTTCACGAAGCTTGATGGTGCCCTCCAGGGTCTTTTCCTTGGTGGTCTTATAGTCGGGCTTCAGCGCCACCACCAGCACCTCGTCGTCGTTGTCGATGGTGACAGAGGAGACCAGGTCGCGTCCCTGCTCCCACTTGACGCTGGAAACGGAATAGTTGTCGGTGTTGATGGGCTTCAGTTCCCCTTCCCAACGGTCCTCGTTGCCGTTGAAGCGGATCTTTTTGCCGGGGTTAAAGTCGGCAGCAAATGCTGTAACGGACAGCATCACTACCGCCAGGATCATTGCAAGTATCTTTTTCATCTGCAGATTTCCTCCATTTGATTTCTTCCAGAAGCGCCTTCTGCGCCCCTGTGCTAACAGTATATTACAAACTGTAACTATAATCAGAGGAATTTGTAACCGTCCCGAAACCACTTTCTGGCGCTTCCGGAAGATCCTAGGAGAAAAGGGGCCGTTTTCCCAAAGAGATGCAATCGCTTTTCCCGTGGCTTCCTCCTTTGGCGGATTTTCCCCATCCCGCTGCCAGAAGTTACAAACAAAAAAAGAACGCCGTGCTTTTGGCACAGCGTCCGGTATTGTTTGGGTTTTGTTTAGGCGAGATTATCGAAGTTGCCCCGGATCAGTTCCTCGGCTTTGGTGATTCCAGCGGTAACGTCCTCCTCGTCCATGTCCGCGTTGCTCACGATGATAAGGAATACGTAGTCCCCCAGGGTGACCACCTTCCCGGCCTTGGCCTTATCCAGTTCCGTGGGAAGGTACTGCTCAAAGGACTGAACCACCATCTCCTTGCGGGCCTCCAGAGCCTTCTGGACCGTCTCCACCTTTCCTTCCTTGGCCTTGATGCCGATGAGGTTGTCGGAAGAGACCATCACCATGGTGATATACCCGGCGTAATCCTCCACGTCGTCGGTGGAAAGGCCCAGGAGGTCGGTGACGACGCTCTCGTCCATCTCGGCGGCCATGGCCACCGGGTAGTTCTCATACACCTGATCGATAACCTGCTTCAGGGTAACTCCCTCCTTCAGGGCAGGGGCGGCAGGCTCTTTAGGGGCGCCGCAGGCGGTCACTGCAAGGAGAAGGATCGCCGCCATGGCGGCAGAAAAAATACGTTTCAGCATAGTTTTTGGTTCCTTTCTTTGTGTTGATTCATTTGATGTTAGCGGGGCTCAGCCGCTTCCGTATCAATAGTGTTCCATTTTTCATATTTTATTGCGTCGGAAAAAGAAAATTTCCTATTTTAGGGTTTTCTTTTTTTCCGGGGAGAGGTACAATGGAAGAAAAACGGAAGGGGACGATCTTTCTATGGGAAAGGTGCTTGTTGTTGTGGACTACCAAAAGGACTTTGTGGACGGGGCCCTGGGGTTTGCAGGTGCGGAGAAGCTGGAGGAAGGTATTGCGGCCCTGGTGGCGGAATATGTCCAGCGGGGGGAGCCGGTGGTCTTTACCCTGGACACCCACGGGCCGGACTATCTTTCCACCCGGGAAGGGAAGCACCTGCCGGTGGCCCACTGCACAAAGTCCAGTGACGGCTGGCGGCTTTATGGCAAGCTGGAACGGTACATGGAGGAGGACCATCCCCATGTTTACCTGGCGCCTAAGTTTGCCTTCGGGGCTCAGAATTACAGCTTCCTAGCGGCCTACCAGCCCACCGAGATCACCCTGGTTGGGGTGGTCACCAATATGTGTGTCATTGCCAACGCGGTGATTCTGCAAACAGCGTTCCCCAATGCCGAGGTCATCATTGACGGAAGGCTTTGCGGCAGCTTCGACCCCATCCTTCACGGGAAGGCGCTGGATGTTATGGAAGGAATGCAGATGAAGGTCCTGCGGAATTAAAAGAAGCTAAGAAAGGGCGCGGCGGCGTCCTTTTTTAGCTTCTCTCTCCTGTCTGCCCCGGGATCCGGCCTGTTGCTGCCCTCTGCCCGGTTTGCATTTACAGGGGATTTGTATTGCGATTTTTGGGCAGGTGCTTCTCCACAAAATCTGCAAAGCCCCGGTAAGTATAGCCCTCCGGTTTTTCGGCGGCGCATACGGCGTTGAAGAAGCAGCTGGGGATCTCCCCCAGCTTCAGGCATTTTTGGATGCAGAGGTCACACCCTTTGTCGTGGTTGGCCGGGTTCAGCGGGCAGCTGTAATCGGCGCAGGTGCAAAAGCCATTCATCCTTCCCGCCTCCCCTGCAGCTTGGCCGCCGTGATGGTATTCCCCATGAGCATGGTAATGGTCATGGGGCCCACCCCGCCCGGCACCGGGGTCAGATACCCCGCCACCGGCTCCACGCCGGCAAAGTCCACATCGCCGCACAGTTTGCCGTTTTCGTCCCGGTTCATCCCTACATCGATGACCACCGCTCCGGGCTTGACCATGTCTTTGGTGATAAAGTTTGCCTTGCCGATGGCCACGATCAGGATGTCGGCCCGGCGGGTCACCTCCCCAAGGTCCCGGGTACGGCTGTGGCAGATGGTAACGGTGGCGTTTTCGTGGAGCATCAGCAGGGCCATAGGCTTGCCCACAATGTTGCTGCGCCCCACCACAACGCACTCCTTCCCCTGAACCGGCACCCCGGTGGAGCGGATCAGCTCCATCACCCCCGCAGGGGTGCAGGGGAGGAAATTGTAGCTGCCTTGGACGATCTTGCCCACATTCCGGGCGTGGAAGGCGTCCACGTCCTTTTCCGGGGCGATGGCGGCGATTACCGCCTCCTCCCGGATCTGTCCGGGGAGGGGCAGCTGTACCAGAATGCCGTGGATGTCCTCCCGGCGGTTCAGTTCCCCTACCAGGTCCAAAAGAGCCTCCTGGGTGGTATCCTCGGGGAGGCGGTAGTCCTGGGAGCGGATGCCCAGCTCCTCACAGGCCTTTATTTTATTCCGGACATAGACCTGACTGGCGGGGTTTTCCCCCACCAGCACCACCGCCAGGCCGGGGACCACCCCAGCCTCTTTCATTGCGGCCACCTCCGCCGCCATTTTCTGGCGCAGCCGGGCAGATACCGCCTTTCCGTCTATCATCACGGCCATAACAGGCTCCTTTCTGCCCCGGGGTCAGGGCTGGTGGTTCTCTTTTTCAGGCTCGGGATGCCGGGGGGCTTCCGCCGCGTCCGCCTCTGCCGCGTCTTCGCTGGCCTCAATAAGGGCATCGCCATCCTCGGAGGAATCCTCCCGGGGGGTGGGGGCTTCCGCCTCGTCCGCCTCTCCCGCGTCTTCGCTGGCCTCAATAAGGGCATCGCCATCCTCGGAGGAATCCTCCCG
>CAJUFK010000003.1:44450-83990 GCA_910585535.1 uncultured Angelakisella sp.
GGTCCCCTCACCGGCGGGGAGATCGCTCCCCTTGTTTTTCTCTTTGGCCAATTCGGCGTCCACCTGGGCCATCCGCTCCCGGCTCTCCTCGGTGTCAGCAAAGAGGACAAAGGTCTCGGGGGCCTTCCGGCGGCGCAGCTCCTGAACTGCCAGGATCAGCAGCGACCCGGCAAAAAGGACCAGGGCCAGCATCTGGCTGACACGGAAAGAACCCCACATCAGGCTGTCGGTACGCAGGCCCTCGATGAAGAACCGTCCCAGGCCGTACCAGGCCATATAGCAGAGGCTCACCTGGCCGTCGTACTTCCGCCGGGGGGTGACGACAAAGGCCAGGAACAGGAAACCCAAAAGGTTCCAGCAGAACTCGTAAAAGAAGGTGGGATGCACCGGCACTGTGGGATCCACCAGCACTCCTTGGGCCGCCAGCGTATCGCTCATATTAAAGAGGTACCAGGAAACCGTTTTAGAGGTCATTCCCCAGGGGAGGGTGGTGTTGCAGCCAAAGGCCTCCTGGTTGAAGAAGTTCCCCCACCGACCGATGGCCTGGGCCAGGAGCAGCCCGGTGAGGCCGCCGTCCATAACCGGGAGGACGCGGGTTTTTTTTAGTTTGCAGACGATCCATCCGGTCAGCACCGCCCCGATGACCCCGCCGTAGATGGCGATGCCCCCCTCCCGGAAGGCAAAGATCTTTAGGAGGTTATCCTTGTACCTATCCCATTGGAAGGCCACAAAATAGAGGCGGGCCCCCACCATGCCGCCAATAACCGCCCAAAGGAGGACGTCCAGGCCGTCGTAGGGGTGGACGCCCAGCTGCCGGGCCCGGCGGTGGAAGTACCACATCCCCGCCAAAAAGCCCAGGGCGAAGGTGATGCCGTACCAATAAATGCTGTAGCTCCCAATGGAAAACGCCACCCGGCTGATCTCAAAGCTGAGGCCAAGGCCGGGAAAGCTGACGATCTCTGACATACGCTTTCAACTTCCTTTCACCCGCCGGCTTTTAGGCCGGCTTTATCACCGACAGGGCGCCGTACTCCGGGTCCAGATCCTTCCGGAGGCGGGCCTCCAGGCCGGGAAGGGTCAGCTCCTTCACCCAGTCCAGGATCTCGTACATATTGTCCATCCCGGAAAAGTGAGCCTGCATCATCATGCTGGCCACCGATTCCACCCGGCTGAAAATGCCGATATACCGGCCGTAAGCGGCCTTGCGGCACCACCGGAACGCCTCCGGGTCGATGCCCTCCGCCGCCATCCGGCGGATCTCCCGGCAGATTTCGTCATAGACCTTTTGGGGGTCCCGGCTCTCCCCGCCGAACATACAGCAGAGGTAATCCCGGCCTGCCAGCACCTCGCTGCCGAAGGAGCTGTTGATAAGCCCGCTGTCGTAGAGCCGCCGGTAAAGGGGACTGCTTTCCCCGCAGAGAATCTCCATCAGCACCTCGTCGGCCAGCTGGCGCTTCATGTTTTCCAGGCTGTCCCCCGCTTCCCCCTTAAAGCCGATCTGGAACAAAGGGGTGGAAACCGGAAGGGACTGCTCTACATAGTGGCCCGCCACCTCCTGGGGCTCCTCGGCCTTGCGCCACTGGATCTCCACCTTCTCCCCCACTTGGAGGATCTTGTCGGCGGCCTCCAGAACGTCCTCCGGGCGGAAGTTCCCCGCCACGGTCAGGACCATATTCCCCAGACTGTAGAAGGTGTGGTAGCACCGATAAAGGAGGTCGGAGGTGATCTCTGCAATGGACTCGGTGGTCCCTGCGATGTCCAGGCGCACCGGGTTTTCCCGGTAAAGGGTCTGGAGAAGGTTAAAGAGGGACCGCCAGCCCGGATCGTCGTCATACATCCGGATCTCCTGGCCGATGATCCCCTGCTCCTTCTGCACCGTCTCCGGGGTGAAGTAGGGGCGGGAAACAAAGTCCAGAAGGATCTCAATGGACTCCCGGAAGTTGCCGGTGCAGCTGAACAGGTATGCCGTCCGGTCAAAGGAGGTAAAGGCGTTGGCATTGGCCCCGGTTTTGGCGTACTTGGCAAAAGCGTCCCCATCCTCGCACTCGAACATCTTGTGTTCCAAAAAATGGGCGATGCCGGGGGGGACCTCCACAAAGTCCTCCTCCCGCTGGGTCTTAAAGGTGGTGTCGATGCTCCCCACCTTGGCGGAGAACATGGCGTAGGCGGTGGAATATCCCTCCATGGGGCAGAGCAGAATGGTAAGCCCCGACCGATGCTCCACCCGCTGGAACCGCTCCCCCAGAACGGGGGAGGAAACAAACTCACTCATCTTCGGAATCCTCCTTTTCCCCTCCCTTGCTGGCAAGGAAGTAGACGGTATCCAGGGTGACCTTCTTGGCGGCGGCGATGACTTCCTCCCGGGTGATCCCCGCCATAGCGGCGGCCGCCTCCTCCGGGGTATCGCTCCGGCCCAGAAGGATCTGGGTCAGGTACCAGCTTTCCAGGCCGGAAAGGCTGTCCGGCACCGAATGAAGGCTGTTTACATAGGAGAGCCGGGCGGACTCCAGCTCCTCGCCGGTAAATTCTCCCTTGGCCACGGCGTCCAGCTGCTCCAGAATGGCGGCCCGGGCCCGGGGCTGATTTTCCCGTTCCACCCCGATGTCCACCATCATGGCTCCGGTCATCTGGTCAAAACGGGAGGCGCAGTAGTAGCAGAGGCTCTTTTCCTCCCGGACATGGACAAACAGCCGGGAGAAGGGGCTCCCCCCGTAGAGGAAGCTCATCAGCTTCATGGCGTCGGTCTCCCGCTTATCCGCCAAGCAGCCGGTGCGGAAACCCAGGGCCATCTTGGACTGGGCGATCTCCATTTCCACCGTCTTCTCCCGGACCGAGGCGGCGGTTTCCACCACCGGTTCCGGGACAAAGGAGGCGGGATGCCGGGGAAGATCCCCGAAGAGCCGGGCGAACTCCTCCCGTGCGCTGTCCGGAGAACCGCAGCCCACAAAGAGGATCTCTACCTTGGCGGTGTCAATGAGACGGGCGTGCTGCTCCGCCGCCATCCGGGGGGTGATGGCCCGGGCCTTTTCCACCCAGCCGTACCGGGGAATCGCCAGGCGGCTGCCCTCGTTCATCAGGGCCCGGCACTGGTTGACGGTGTAGGCCCGCTTGTCGTTGATCTCCGCCTGGATGGTGTCGATAAGGTTCTGCCGCTCCAGGTCCAGGTCCTCCTGGGGGAAGGCGCCGCCGGTGATGTTAGGGGCCAGCAGCAGCTCCCCCAGCAGGCGGGCGCACCCGGCGGTGACATCCTCACCGTCCAGGGCAAAGCGGCCGTCGATGCCCACAATGGCGCAGCTGAGGACCTGGCGCTCCCCGATCTTCATAACGTCGGCGTTGAGGGAGGCCCCGTACAGCTCGCAAAGGGTCTTGCTCAATTCGGTAAAATCGGGGCATTTTTTGCTCCCGCGGCGCAGGAGAAAGGGCAGGATGGCGTTTACCGTCGCCGTCTCCTCCTCCAGGGGGGTCAAAAGGTTGATGCTGATAAGGTTATGCTTGAACTTCCGGTCCTGGATGCTGGTAAAGTAGACTTCGCTGCCCAGCCGGACCCGATCCAGCTTCTGATTCATTCACTCGCTCCCTGTTCTGCTTAGATTTCACGGGCCGGACCCGCATTTCCTTTTATTATACACAACTCAGGGAGAGATTTCCATAGGGGCGCCCCGAGAAGGGCAGGAGTTTTACAAAAAATTCATGTCTGAACAGAAAAGGCCGGCACAAAACGCCGGCCAATCATTTATCCCATCGAAACCTTTGCCACCTGTTCCTCCACCATCCCGGAGGTCCCGTTCCAGTAATAGGTCCCGCGGTCCACCTGGACACACCAGGGGGCGTCGGTAAGCAGCTTTACGATCCGGGTGCGCTTCAGCTGTCCGTTGATAGCCCGGAACAACTCGTCCAGGGTGACGATACGGTTGCTGTTGCTTTGAAGGAACTCCCGCATTTGGAGGAGGAGCTGGGTCTCCATCACCAAGGAGACCGCCTGGGCGGACCGCCTTCTGGGGGCGGAAGCCTCCGCCTTTTCGGCGGCGGTCTTTTGATAGGCGGCGTACACCGCCTTGATCCGGGTGATAAGCATGGGGGAAAAGTCCTCCCTGCGGCCCAGCAGCCGGAAGTCGTAGCAGCCCAGATCCCGCATGGTCCGGTAACCATGGGCCGCGCAGTATTCCACAAAGGGCTGGTACAACTCCCGATTGTAAATGTCTTTAATCTCATCCATGTTGTCTTTCTGTGTCCTTTCTTGGGGACCTTTGCCACTGGTCCCTCCGGCCTCTCTTTCCTGTACTTTTACCTTTTTATTATACAGGAATTGGTAAAAAAGTTCAATGCAAATTTTGACAGAAAGCGACACAGAAAAAACGCAAAAACCCCTAAAAAGGCACAAACCCCGGGGGAATTATCCGCATTGCAAAAGGGTCCAGACTTTGTGGAAGCCCCGGTCCGCCAAGTCCTGCTTCCGTATCCAGAAGTAGAGGCAGCCGCAGTCCCCGTACATCAGCTCGAAGTCCTTCCCGTCGTCCACTGTCCCCATTTGGAACAGGAGGATCCAGTCCTTGGCGGCGGCGTCGATCTCCGCCTGCTCCTCCAGGGAGAGGCCCAAGGGCCCCCTGCCGCAGTCGTATCCCCGGGCCACCTGCTCGCACTCCGGGGCCATGGGGTTCTGGATAAGGTCGGGGTAGCCCAACAGGTGGCTGGCAAATTCGCTTGGGCAGCCCCGTTCTTTTTTCATCTCGTCGTAGCGGTCGTAGGCCCCCTCCAGCTGCTCCTGCAATTCCGGGGCCAAAATCTCCAGGTCGCTCCAGTCGGGGAGGCAGGGGGCCGCCTCCAGCTCCAGGGCCAGCTCCGGCAGGTGGAAGTCCTCCTCCAGCTCCGCCGGGAAGCCGGTCTCCGCCAGGGGGGTCCCCGCCGGGAACCAGTAGACCCGGGCCCCGCCCCCGTGGGCCGGGCTGTACCCCCAGGGCTGGCTGTCCAGCTCGTAGAAGAAGCTGAGGAGCCCGTCCTTGGGCAGCAGGCCGTCCCTGTCCAGGGGGGTCAGCTCCCCCAGGTCGATCTGGAGGAGGAAGGAGAGGGGGCAGTCGGCCTTGACCTTGGAGAACTCCTTGCCGTTGTAGGCCAGCTTTTCCCCGTGGTACCAGGGCCAGTCAAAGTCCGCCGGGAGATGGGGCTTGCCGCCGAACTTGCTTGCCCCCAGGCGGAAGGGCTCCTCCCCCGGGCGGTACTCCACCCGGATACGGTTCCGGGCCAGCTTTTCCAGGGCCTCCCGGAGGGCCGGGGTCATCTCCTGCTTCATCGTTCATACCTCCTTAGTCCAGGCCGAACATGGTCCGGCAAAGTTCCCGCCCGGTCTCGGTGCGGAAGATCCGTTCCCGGACGGCTTCGATCTCCTCCCGTGGGGCGTTCTTCTCGAAGAGGTTCACCAAAAAGTCGGCCTCCACCAGAATGCGGTAGTCCGCCCCCCGGATGCCGCTGTAGGTGTGGTGGCGGCCCACCAGCCAGGCGGCCCGGCGGGTCAGGTCCTCCGGAAAGCCCAAGCGGGAGAGCAGCTCCTCCGCCGCCGGGGGGCCCAGCTCCTCCTGAAGCCTGCCGTTGCTATATCCGTACTGCTTTTCCGCCAGCCGGATACCGATGTCGTGGACGTAGGCGGCGGCCTCCAGGGTCTCCAGCTCCGCCCCTGTCAGGCCCTCCTCCAGCCCGATGTACCGGGCCAGGGCGTGGACCTTGATGAAGTGCTGGATGCGTTTGGGGTCCCCGGCATTGTGGGCAATCATTGCGCCAAGGAGGGTGTCCAGGCGGTCGGTCATGGGGATCATCCTTTCCCTAAAAATACATACTTGGCCCCTTCAAGGGCCTTCGTTATACGCTGAAAGGGCGAACGCCCCGTGGGCGGTGTTTTTATTTGCTGTTCCAGGATATAGTCCTGCTACAGTTCTTCCCGGCTGGGGAACCTAGCCTCGTCCTCGTCCAAAAAGTCGCCGGTGCAGACAAAGCGGAGAAAGTCGTAAAAGTCGTTGCAGATGTACAGGCAGTTTCGCTCCATGTAAGCCCGGACCTCGGACCGGCTGTCCCAGTGGACCCCGCCTACGATCATCATATCGTAGACTCCTTCCTCGTGGATGGCGACAATGCCGCCCTTCACCAGGTCCAGGTAGGTCAGGTAGCCGTAGAGGTTGCCCACCAGGAGAAAGCCTGCCTCCAGAAAGCAGGGACACTCCTCCTCCGTTTTCTGCTCCCTTTGGAGGGTGGTCAAAAACTCCGCTCCGGTGTTCCCGGCAATGTTGTGCCACTCAAATTCCACCGTGGGGCCGACGTCATCGTCGGGGCGGGGGACATACCCGCCCGTTTCCCGGGAATAGGTCCGGGGCCAGGAACAGCCGAAGGAATCACCGCAGACCGACACCAGGACGGTAAGGTCGGTGGGCATTTTGCAACTTTGCAGAAATTCCCGGTAGGGCTCGGGGAGGGAATAGCCCAAGCCCTTCTCGATCTCCGCCAGGTCCTCCCCGGTGAGAGGGGATCCCTCCGGCGGTTCGCTCCACCCCAGGGGTTTGCGTTCCCGCAGAATGTTAAGGTACTGCTTCGCTGTTGTCATAGTTAGGCCCTCCTTTGTTCTGTTTTTACCGCTATGCTCCTATGGCTGTATGGCCGGACTGATTGCCCTTCGTCCGTCCCCCTTAAAACTCCTCCCCGATCTCCATGTACGGCCTGCCGTTGAGGTCCATCCCTGCGGTGTGCCCCGCCAAAAACTCGTAATACCCCTGGGCCCCGATCATTGCCGCGTTGTCCCCGCAAAGAGACAGTTCCGGCAGGAACAGCTCCCAGCCCTTCTCCCGGCACCCGCGCTCCGCCTGGGCCCTCAGCCAGCTGTTGGCGCTGACTCCCCCGGCAAGAACGATCTTTTTGGCCCCGGTGTCCCGGGCCGCCGCCTCCAGCTTTTCCCACAGAATCATGCTGACCTTCCGGCAGAAGCTGGCCGCCAGATCCTCCGGCACCAGCTTCTCCCCCTTCTGGCCGGCATTGTGGCTGAGGTTGATAACCGCCGTCTTGAGACCCGAAAAGCTGAAGTCGTACTTACCCGCCGTATGAGGCGTAGGCAGAGGATACCGCCCCGGGTCCCCCTGATGGCTAATCCGGTCCAGCTCCACCCCGCCGGGGTAGGGCAGGCCCACGCTCCGGGCCGCCTTGTCAAAGGCCTCCCCGGCGGCATCGTCCTGGGTGCGGCCCAGGATCCGGTAGGTGGTGTAGTCCTCCACCTGGGCGATGTGGCTGTGCCCCCCGGAGACGATGAGACAGAGAAAGGGCGGCGTAAGGTCCGGGTGGGTGAGGTAGTTGGCCGCCACGTGCCCCCGGATGTGATGCACCGGCACCAGGGGCTTCCCCGACGCCATCGCCAGCCCCTTGGCGAAGTTCACCCCCACCAGCACCGCCCCAATGAGTCCCGGCGCGGCGGTGACCGCGATGGCGTCTGCCTCCGAAAGGGTCATCTCTGCCTGCTCCAGGGCCAGACGGACCACCTCTACGATATGCTCGGTGTGGCGGCGGCTGGCAATCTCCGGCACCACGCCCCCGTAGACCCGATGCTCCTGTACCTGGCTGTTGATAACCGAGGACTGTATCTTCCGTCCGTCCTCCACAACGGCGGCGGCAGTCTCATCGCAGGTGGATTCGATGGCAAGCAGTTTCATATGGCGGGCTCCTTTTGTTGTTATTGTTTGTGTTAATGATAATACCAATTTCCTTTTTTTGCAACGGCAACGGAAAGGTAAAAATTTTCCGGAGGACATCGCCGTTTTTTTAACAAAATATCTATTCCTTTTTTGGTAAATCTGTACTATAATAGATTTGATTTCGGCAAAATGGTTGATCGCGGCTGTTTTGCCAAAAACTTCCAGAAAAAAGAGAAAGGACGGAGGACTTATGCGGAAGATCGATTTGACCAAGTACGGCATTACCGGCACCACTGAGATCGTGTACAACCCCTCTTTCGAGATGCTCTATGAGGAGGAACTTAAGGAGGATCTCACCGGATACGAGCGGGGCCAGCTGAGCGAACTGGGCGCGGTAAACGTGATGACCGGCATTTACACCGGCCGCTCCCCCAAGGACAAGTTCATCGTCATGGATGAAAACTCCAAGGACACCGTCTGGTGGACCACCGACGAGTATAAGAACGACAACCACCCCGCCAGCGAGGAAACCTGGCGGGTGGTGAAGGACATCGCCATCAAGGAGCTTTCCGGCAAGCGCCTTTTCGTGGTAGACGCTTTCTGCGGCACCAACGCCGACACCCGCATGGCCATCCGTTTCATCATGGAAGTGGCCTGGCAGGCCCACTTTGTCAAGAATATGTTCATCCGTCCCACCGAGGCGGAGCTGGAGGACTTTGAGCCTGACTTCGTGGTCTACAACGCCTCCAAGGCCAAGGTGGAGAATTACCAGGAGCTGGGCCTCAACTCCGAGACCGCGGCTATGTTCAACATCACCAGCCGGGAGCAGGTCATCGTCAACACCTGGTACGGCGGCGAGATGAAGAAGGGTATGTTCTCCATGATGAACTACTACCTCCCCCTCCGGGGCATCGCCTCCATGCACTGCTCCGCCAACACCGATCTGAACGGGGAGAACACCGCCATCTTCTTCGGCCTTTCCGGCACCGGCAAGACCACCCTTTCCACCGACCCCAAGCGTCTGCTCATCGGCGACGACGAGCATGGCTGGGACGACAACGGCGTTTTCAACTTTGAAGGCGGCTGCTACGCCAAGGTCATCAACCTGGACAAGGAGTCCGAGCCCGACATTTATGGCGCCATCAAGCGCAACGCCCTGCTGGAGAACGTCACCCTGGACGCCGAGGGCCACACCGACTTCACCGACAAGAGCGTCACCGAGAACACCCGCGTCTCCTACCCCATCGACCACATTGAAAAGATCGTGCGGCCCGTTTCCGCCGCCCCCGCCGCCAAGAACGTCATCTTCCTGTCCGCCGACGCCTTCGGCGTGCTGCCTCCCGTGTCCATCCTGACCCCGGAGCAGACCCAGTACTACTTCCTGTCCGGCTTCACCTCCAAGCTGGCCGGCACCGAGCGGGGCATCACCGAGCCCACCCCCACCTTCTCCGCCTGCTTCGGCCAGGCTTTCCTGGAACTGCACCCCACCAAGTACGCCGAGGAGCTGGTAAAGCGGATGCAGCAGAGCGGCGCCAAGGCGTATCTCGTCAACACCGGCTGGAACGGCACTGGCAAGCGCATCTCCATCAAGGACACCCGTGGCATCATCGACGCCATCCTCTCCGGGGCCATCCTGGACGCCCCCACCAAGCAGATCCCCTACTTCAACTTTGAGGTCCCCACCGCTCTGCCCGGCGTGGACCCCGCCATCCTGGATCCCCGGGACACCTACGCCGACGCCGCCCAGTGGGAGGAGAAGGCCAAGGATCTGGCCCAGCGGTTCATCAAGAACTTCCACAAGTACGAGGGCAACCCCGCCGGTAAGGCTCTGGTTCCTGCCGGTCCCCAGCTCTAAGCGGCGATGCCGACACACCCTCCCCGCCGCTCCGCGGCTAATGGTCCTGGGGAATCTTAGCTTGTGCCTGGAGTCTTAGGTTCTGCACGGCGTAATGTTGCAGATCTCCTTTCCAGGTTGTGCCAAGCGGGAATAGGTATCTTTTGTAGGCAAAAAACATCCCCCGGTCGTTTGGCCGGGGATGTTTTTGCATATTGTTTTTTTATATCCTGTATGCTACCATAGGCCCAAGGAAAGGGGGAAGCCCATGAAAGTGATAAAATCCGTCTGTTTGCTGATCTTCGGCCTGACCCAAGAGGACCCAAGGGCCATCCAGCGAATCTGGTTCTTCTGGCTGCCGCCCCTTTCTGCCTTTTTGATCGCGGAAAACCCCGGAACCCGCCCCGCTGGCTGGATGCTGTTTGCTGTTCTGCTGGTGATCTCCTTTTGGAACGGCTTCCACGGCTGGATGTGGGGGCGGAAATGGCTTTTGGGGATCGCCCTGTATGCCGCCGTCGTTGTGGGTATGCTGTTTCTTGTGGGGAATCTGGGAATCGCCGGGTTTCTTTCGACCCCTCTGCTGCTCCTTGCGTTTCCCCTCCTGTGGCCTTCCACGCTGACAAAAGCCTCCAATCACCTATTCCACGGCGGGTCCTCTATGGCCATGGTGATCTCGTTTTGGGGGTTGTGGCTACTGTTGTTGATGGCCTATTCTCTTGGCGCTTTCTTAAAAAGAAAATAAAAATTCCCGGAAAAACCCGGGATGACTGCCAGATTTCCTCCTGTATCTTTCGGTCAGCCCGGGCCACAATAACACCAGCGGGCGGCAGCAAAAACATCCCGCCGCCCGTGACTTTTCCCCAAAACCAACATCCCAATACAGGAGGATCTTCTTATGAGCTGCAACTGCAACCATGCCAACAAAGCGATTGCCTGCACCGTTACCAACTGCCGCAACCACTGCGACAACGCCGATTTTTGCAGCCTGGACCGCATCCAGGTGGGCACCCACGAGATGAACCCCACCATGGACCAGTGTACCGACTGCCAGTCCTTCCAGCTGAAGTAAAAACCGTGTGTCAAGATTCCAAGACCCGTCCCGGGCCTGTGGAAGTACCCTTTCCTCTTTTGCCAGAGAAAAAAGGCGTCCCCCTGGGGTTTTCCCGGGGGGGGCGCCTTTGCTTTTCGTCAATCCCCCAGGGGGATGACTACCTGCCTGGGGTCCAGCTCCCGCTCCGCCAGCATACTGTTGATGTACCCGATGGGCGCAAAGCCGCTGTGCTTGCGCCACATGGCGTAGTGGTCGCTTTGTATGATCTCCTCCCGCAGGTCCCCGGCATAGCCGCTGAAATAGGCCGGGTTGAGGAGGGCCATGGTTTCGCTCATCAGTTCCAGATCGGCGTCCTGGTTCAGCTGGGCCATGACCAGGCTGGCGTAAGAGCGCTCCTTGGAGGTCTCGTAGAAAAACCGGTAGGAGTAGTCCTCAAAGGCCAGGAGATTGGGGTCCTGGCTTCCGGTCTCCCGGGCCCAGCGTTCCACGTCGGCCTCCCGGGTGTGATAGCGAAGCTCCACCCCGGGCTGATATTCCAGCACCCCGTACTGGTTGGTGTAGACAACAAAGGAGCTGGTGGCGATGTCGTAAAAATCCTTGGCGCCCAGCCGCTCCCTGGCGATGTCCTGGATGTGGACGTGGCCGCTAAGGTTCAGCCGGGTCCCGTACCTTTCCAGAATGGAAAGCATTGCCTCTGCGTTATCCAGGGTGTACCCCTCCATCTGGCGGCTGGTGTGGTTCAGGAGGCTGTGGTGGGTGGCGGTGATGACCTCCGCCCCCTGCTGTTGGGCCTCCCGGAGCTGGTCCTCCAGCCAGACCAGGGTCTCCTCTGGGAGGGCCCCGGCGTTTTGGGGGATGCTCCGGCTGCCCTCCCGGTCATAGAGGTTGGTGTCCAGCATAACGAGCCACAGGTCGTCGGAGAGTGGCCAGGTGTAGCTGAGGCTGGCGGCGTCCCGGCTGGCGGCCTGTCCGTAGCCGCAGTCCCGGTAGATCTCGGCAAATTCCCCGGCGGTCACAGATCGCACGTCGTATAATTTATCGCGATTATACCCGGAGGAAAAGGCGTTTTGGATGTCGTGGTTGCCGGGGATGACCAGCACCGGGATCCCCGCCTGGGGCAGAGCAGCCAAACGCCGGGCCAGCTCCAGATGGCTCACCCGTTCCCCGTTGAGGGTCAGGTCCCCGGTGAGAAGGACGGCGGCGGGGCGCTGCTCCAGCATCTCGGCCACAAAGACATCCACCAGCTGGGAGCCGTAGTTCAGCTGCTTCCCGTCTCCATAGGCATAGGCAGCGGTAAAGGCTTCCCCCTCCCGGACGATGGCGGGATCCAGAAAGTGGAGGTCGGTGGCCACCACTATTGTCAGGGGGATCCCCCCAGGGAGAACCCGAGCCTGGGGGGTGGGCTCCGGGGCGGCGCAGGCCGTCAAAACCAGGGCCAGGGAGAGGGCGGCAGCAAACAGTCGAATCGTTTTCATAAAGCAGCTCCTTGAAAAAAGCCGTCCCATCCCAAATCCAGGGTGGAACGGCTCTTCTTTTTGTTTTTCCTTTGCTTACTCGGAGAAGCCGGAAGCCACCAGCTTCACCAGGGCCTCAACGGCCTGCTGCTCATCGGCGCCGTCAGCAATGACCTTAATGTTGGTGCCGCCGACGATCCCCAGAGAGAGGACGCCCAAAAGGCTCTTTGCATTCACCCGGCGCTCCTCCTTTTCCACCCAGATAGAGGACTTAAACTCGTTGGCCTTCTGGATGAAGAAGGTGGCGGGGCGGGCGTGAAGCCCAACGTGATTCTGAACTGCAACTTCTTTCACAAACATAATCAATTCTCCTTGTCTCTGCTTCGAGGGACCCAGGCTTCCTTTCCAAGTCTACCTGCTGGATCCCAGGGCGGGATGGTTGAAAATAACCCTTGTGTACTCCTAGATTATAAGGGCAGAAAAAGCTTCCGTCAACGGAAAAACCGCCTAAAGATGGGGTTTTTTCCGATTTTCTGCTTGTTTTCCAGATAGCTGCGGAAAATTTTTCTGTTATTTGTGCATCATATCCATAAAGTTTTCAACGGTATCAGCAGATTATACAGGACAGGGACCAGCAGCGCAGGAAGAAGGTTTGCGGTCTTGATCTTTACCACGCCAAAAAAGTTGATGCCGATACAAAGGACGATGGCATATCCCACCATGCAAAGCTGGTCCAGCAGCGCCCCTGCCAAAACATCTCGAAGGGTTCCGGCCAGGAGGGTGAGCCCCCCTTGGTAAACCAGGACGGTCAGGGCGGAGCAGGGCACCCCCACCCCCAGGCTGGAGGTCAGGATGATGGCGGCGATAAAGTCCAGGGAGCTTTTGGTGAGCAGGATGGTGTATCCCTGCCCCAGGCCGTCCTGGATGGAGCCCATAATGGTCATGGCCCCGGCGCAGAACAGCACCGACGCGCTGATGAACCCCTTGGAGAAGTTCCCCGCCCGCAGCCGCTTTTCGATGAGATCCCCCACCCCGTTAAGCCCTTCCTCGATGTGGAGGAGTTCCCCCACCAGGGTCCCCAGGGCCAGGCTCCCCAAAAGGAGCAGCTCCCCGGAGGAGGAGACCCGGCCGGCGGCGGGATCCACCCGCAGCATGGTGGACAAAATGCCGTTGAGGCCGATAATGCCGGTGGAAAGCCCCAGCATATAGGTCACCGCCTGGTTGATCCGCTCCGGAAGGCCCTTTTTGATCCCCAGGCCTACAAAGCCCCCGGCCAGGACAGCGATTACGTTAATGATGGTACCGGTCATGTGGTTCCACTTCCGTCGTCAAAAATTTTTTCCTCATCCTCCCGGAGCTTCGCCAGGAAAGCCTGGTCCTCCCCTGTCAGGGGGGCGGTCTCCAGCAGTTCGGGGCGCTTTCGGTAGGTCGCCAGCAGGGACTGCTCCCGCCGCCACTTGGCGATGTTGGCGTGGTGGCCGGTGAGCAGCACCGGAGGGACCTCCACGCCGTTCCATACCGCCGGGTGGCTGTACTGGGGGTACTCCAACAGGCCATTGTACAGGCTCTCCTCGGTAAAGCAGCTTTCGTCGCTGAGGACGCCGGGACAGAGTCGGGCCACTGCGTCCAGCATGGCCATAGCCGGGATCTCCCCACCGGTGAGGACGAAATCCCCCAGGGAAAGCTCCTCGTCCACAATGGCGTCCAGCACCCGCTGGTCCACCCCCTCGTAGTGTCCGCAGAGGAACATCAGCTTGGGGCGCTTGGCAAGTTCCACCGCCTTTGCCTGGGTGAACAGCTTCCCCTGGGGGGAAGGGAACACCACGTAAGGCTTCTCCCCCAGGGCCTGACAAACCGCCTCCCAGCAGCGGTAGATGGGGGCGGCCTGCATCAGCATCCCCTTGCCGCCGCCGTAGGTGGCGTCGTCCACCCGGTTGTGCTTGTTGCCGGCGTAATCCCGAATGTTCCAGTACCGGACGTTGATCTTTCCCGCCCGCTGGGCCCGGCCGATGATGCTCTCGTCGGTAACCGCCTGGCACATATCTACAAAAAGGGTGGCGATCTCAAATTGGGGTATCATACAAACAGTCCCTCCAAGGGGCGGATGAGCATTTTTCCGCCGTCAACGTCGATTTTTGCGATCACCTGGGGGATGGCAGGGACCAGCTGCACCCGTCCGTCGGGAAAGGCGACGTGGTAGACGTCGTTGGCCCCGGTTTCGGTGACATCCCGAAGGGTCCCGTATCTCTCACCGGTGTCGGCGTCCTCCACGCTGAGGCCGATAAGGTCCTGGATGTAATACTGCCCCTCCTCCAGGGTGTCCTCCTCCCGGTCCAGCCAGAGGACCCGCCCCCGAAGGGCCTGGGCGGCCTCGGGGGTGTCCACCCCCTCCAGCTTCAGAAGGACCATGTTCTTCTGGATCCGGCACCGCTCCGCCCTTTTGGGGGTGTTCCCCCCGTCCAGGTAGAAGGTCTTAATGGGGACCAGGGCCTCCGGTCCATCGCACCAGGGCAGGACCTTCACCTCCCCCCGTAGGCCGTGGGTTGCGACGATCTTACCACATTCCAAAAAACGCTTCTTCATAAGGCTCCTTACAAAAAACCGGGGACCGTTACGGCCCCCGGCAGGTTTTCTTGCCGCAGTCAAAGGAAGGTCAAAAGCCAGGCCCGCAACAGCCTTGAACCATGCCAGCCGGCTTCCGCCAACATCAGCGTACCCTTCCTAGTCGATCTCTACAGCGGCCTTCATGCCGGCCTTGTTGGCGGCGGCACGGACCACGGTGCGGATAGCCTTGGCGATGCGGCCCTGCTTGCCGATGACGCGGCCCATGTCGTCCGCCGCCACGTGGAGGTGGAAGACCACGGTGCCGTCCTCGGCGGGTTCATCCACCGTGACGTTTACTGCGTCCTTTTCGTCCACGAGCCCGCGGGAAACCGCGACGATCAGTTGGGAAATGGTCTGGGTATCCATCGTGAAACGCTCCTCCTTGGGGTGGTTACAGAATGCCGTTAAGCTTCAGCAGTGCGCGGACGGTGTCGGTGGGCTGAGCGCCGCTGGCCAGCCACTTCTTGGCCTTCTCGGCGTCGATCTTGAACTCAGAGGGGTTCTTGGTGGGATCGTAGGTGCCCACTTCCTCGATGAAGCGGCCGTCCCGGGGGTACCGGGAATCCGCCACTACAACACGATAGAAAGGGGCCTTCTTGGCGCCCATGCGGCGCAGTCTGATCTTTACGGACATAAGTATTACCTCCAAAATTTTAATCGATTTTGTATTATACGCCACAGGTTATACCGGGCGGATAATTTCCTGTTACATGGGGAACCCGGGCATTCCGCCGCCAAAGGGCAGGCGGCGGCGCTTTTTGCCCCCCTTGCCCCCCAGCTGCTTCATCATCTTCTGCATCTGTTCCAGCTGGCGGATCAGGCGGTTGACATCCTCTACCTTGGTGCCGCTGCCGGCGGCGATGCGGCGCTTCCGGGAGGGGTTCATCAGGGAGGGCTTTTCCCGCTCGGCGGGGGTCATGGAAAGGATGATGGACTCGGTGCGCCGCAGCTGCTTTTCGCCCTCCTGGGCGTCCGCTTCGCTGATCTTCCCCCCCATCCCCGGGATCATATCCAGGATGCTGGAAAGGGAGCCCATCTTCTTCATCTGGGCCATCTGCTCCAGCAGGTCGTTAAAGTCCAGCTGGCCCTCCTTGAGCTTTTTCGCGGTGGCAGCCGCCGCTTTCTCGTCCACCTGGGCCCCCGCCTTTTCGATGAGGGTCATCACATCGCCGAAGCCCAGGATCCGGGAGGCCATACGGTCGGGGTAGAAGGGTTCCAGGTCGCCGATCTTCTCCCCCACCCCGGCGAACTTAATGGGTTTCCCGGTGGCCGCCCGGACCGAAAGGGCCGCGCCGCCTCGGGTGTCGCCGTCCAGCTTGGTGAGGATGATGCCATCCACCCCCAAGGCCCCGTCAAAGCTCTGGGCCACGTTCACCGCATCCTGACCGGTCATGGAGTCGATAACCAGAAGGGTCTCGTTGGGCTTTACCTGCTCCTTGATGGCCTGAAGCTCCTGCATCAGGGCTTCGTCGATATGGAGCCGCCCGGCGGTGTCGATGATAACGATGTCGTTGCCGTAGTCCCCAGCGTGCTGAAGGGCCTTTTTGCAGATGAGAAGGGGGTCGTCCTGGCCCATCTCGAAAACAGGGACGCCGGCCTTTTGTCCCACCACCTTCAGCTGATCGATGGCGGCGGGGCGGTAGACGTCGCAGGCCACCAAAAGGGGCCGTTTGCCCTGCTGCTTAAAGTGGTAGGCCAGCTTGGCGCTGTGGGTGGTCTTACCGGAGCCCTGGAGACCGCACATCAGGATGATGGTTGGGATCTTGGAGGAGAGGTTGATCCGGGTGTGGGTGGAACCCATAAGGGCGGTCATCTCGTCGTTTACGATCTTGATAACCTGCTGGGCCGGGGTAAGGCTTTGCAGCACCTGCTCCCCTACCGCCTTTTCGGTGACCGTTTTCACAAAATCCTTGGCCACCTTATAGTTGACGTCCGCCTCCAGGAGGGCAAGGCGCACCTCCCGCATGGCTTCCTTTACATCGGATTCGCTGAGCTTGCCCCGGTTCTTCAGTTTTTTGAAGGTTGCGGAAAGCTTTTCGGAAAGCCCCTCAAAGGCCATGGGGTCCCCTCCCTTCTCTTGTTATTCCACGTCGCTGATCTCCCCGGCCAGGGTGATGATCCGGCCGGTTTTGGCGTAGATCTCGTTGGAGGCGCCGAAGCGGTCGTTGATCCGCTCGATGTCCTTTGCCAGGTCGGTGATCTCGTCCAGGCGTTCTTGGATCCGGCGGAAGCGGGCCGCCAGGCGAAGGTGTTCCTCGTAGTCCAGCAACTGGACCTCCGCCCGTTTGATGGAGTCGCGGACCCCTTGCCGGGTGATGCCGCTGTGGGAGGCAATCTCCGCCAGGGAAAGGTCCTCGTTGTAATAGAGTTCCACCACGTCCCGCTGCTTTTGGGTGAGCATATCCCCGTAAAAGTCCAAAAGCAGAGAGATCTCCAGGTTCTTTGCCATCAGTGCATCCCCCTCCCGGCTGTAAAGGCCGTTTCTTTACATACTGACAACACGTTGATATTATACCGATACAAGCCCCTTCTGTCAAGGGGTTTTTCTTTACATCGGGAGGATTCGACAAAAAAAGTATTTTTTGGTCTTTTTTCTGCCGTCTCCAACCCTCCCGCCCTGCGGAAAATCTGCCGCCCGGATGGGTGCGGCGGCTGTTGGTACGGCTTCTCATCGTTTCCTTCCCAGCAGCAGTCCAAGGGAGGTCAGAAGATCCTGATGGGTGACTGCGGTGGGGTCGAAGCGGAACAGACGGTACATCCCCTGGGTCACCGGCCCGGTGGCGAAGGTGCTGTACAGGGTGCCGACGCCGATGGGGCCGCCCAGCAGCCACCCCAAAAGGGCCGCCACCGCCATAATAAGGACGCAGACCGCCCCAATGGGCACCGGTCGGAGCCGTTTCCCCAGGCCCACCAGCAGGGAATCCCGGGGGCCGCACCCCAGACCCGCCCCCATATAAAGGACCTGAGCCGCCCCCATAAGGACAAAGCCCCCGGTCATCAGCAGCACCCCCAGCAAAGGGTCCTCCTGGAGGGGGACCAGATCCAGCCAGTTAAAGAGATCCACAAACTTTCCAATGAGAACGGCGTCCAGCAGCATCCCCAGGCCAATAGGCTCCCGAAGGAGCAGGTCCACCCCCAGCACCAAAAGGGAAACGGCGATGCTGGCTGTGCCGTAGATCACCCCAAAGGTGCCGGAAAGCCCCAGGTTCAGGGCGTCCCAGGGGCTCACCCCAATGTTTGCCTGAATGGTAACGTACATCCCCAAGGCCAAAAGGAACAGTCCCGCCACTGCCCGCAGGAGGTTCCCGCCTACGCTTCCTCTGCTGTTGTTCAAATCCTCCGCCTTCCTTTCCATCCCCCATTATACAGGGGGAGGCCCCCGGTTACAAGGCGGCGGCCCGAGGAAATTTTCCGGAGGGGGTTCCCTTTGCCCGGCGGTTTGTGGTAGGATAGGGAACAGAAAGGAGGCGCCCCCATTGGATATGTCCTCGGAACAGGTCCTGCGGCCCATCGCCTGGATCCGCAGCGGTTTCCCCCAAAAGTTCGGCATTCCCCGGCAGAGCGGCCTGGTGGAGGCCCTTCGGGGGGAGGTGGTCTTTCTCCCGGAGTACCGGGACCCGGAGGCCTTTCGGGGGCTGGAGGAGTTTTCCCACCTCTGGCTCATCTGGCAGTTTTCCCAGGCCAGGCGGGAAAAATGGTCCCCTACGGTGCGGCCTCCCCGCCTGGGCGGAAATGTCCGCAAGGGGGTCTTTGCTACCCGCTCCCCCTTTCGCCCCAACTCCCTGGGCCTCTCCTCGGTGCAGCTTTTGGAGGTGCGCCTTCACACCCCGGAGGGTCCGGTTTTGGTGGTGGGAGGCGCGGACCTTCTGGACGGCACCCCCATCTACGACGTAAAGCCCTACCTCCCCTATACCGATTCCCACCCCGAGGCCGCCGGGGGCTTCGCCCTACAGGAGAAGGAAGGGTCCCTTCTGGTGGACTTTCCCCAAGATCTCCTGGAGCGTCTCCCCCCGGAGCATCGGGAGGCGGCCCTGGCCCTTCTTGCCCAGGATCCCCGCCCCGGCTACCAGGACTCCCCGGAGCGGGTCTACGGCCTGGCCTTCGCCGGATGGGAGTTGGGATTCCGGGTGGCGGGGGAACATCTCACTGTTGTGCGGGTGGACCGTTCCCCGGAGCCTGGCGGGCCGGGGTCTTTGAAAAACGAAAGGCGGAGTGATCCCTGTCCTCTTAGAGGTCTGCCCGGCGGAAAACCTTGAACAGGCCCCTGAAATCTGCTATACTGATAAAAAAGGCAAAAGGAGGAGGAGCGCCATGTATCCCCTTTGGGAATCGCTGAAAAAAGCAAAGAACTGCCGTTGGGTGGAGCTGTCACACTCCCTCAACAACCAAAGCCCCTATTGGAGCGGCATCCCCGACGGCTCGGTGGAGCTGTCCAAGACGGTCTACGACTGGGGGGAGCCTATGCTGGACTGCCTGATCCAGACCTTTAAGTTCCCCGGGCAGTTCGGGACCCACATCGACTTCCCCGGGCATTTCATCAAGGACGCGCCCCTCTCCGAAAGCTACGGCGTCAAGGAGATGGTCTTCCCCCTCTGTGTGGTGGACGTCACCGCCAAGGTGGCAAAGGACCCCTGCTACGCCGTGACGGCGGAGGACATCAAGGAGTACGAGCGGAAATACGGCCCCATCCCCGACGGGGCCCTGGTGGCCCTGTACACCGGCTGGGCCGCACGGTGGCCGGATATGGACGCCATGTCCGGCATCGCCGAGGACGGCAGCGAAAACTTCCCCGGCTGGTCCATGGAGGCTCTGCGGTACATCTATGAAGAGCGAAACGCCGCCGCCAACGGCCACGAAACCCTGGACACTGACGCTTCCGCCCTGGCCGCCGAAGCCGGGGACCTGGCCTGTGAGCGGTACGTCCTGGCCAAGGGCAAGTTGCAAATCGAGCTGCTTTGCAACCTGGACCAGGTGCCCCCGGCAGGTGCCGTTCTGGTGGCCGCCTGCCCCCGGATCGAGGGGGCCACCGGCCTGCCGGTGCGGGTGTGGGCCATCACACAATAGCTTTATGCTGCACTAATAAAAAAGGAGGGTTTTCAAATGCCAACAGAAAATGAACGCAAGGATGTACAAAAGGCCATGGCCTACGATCTGCTCCGGATCCTGAAAAAGGACCCGGACAAGACCTACACCGCCGAAGAACTAGAGGCGCTCATCGACGCCTATATCTCCGGCGTAGCCCAGTAGCTCCCACAACGCAAAATGCCCCCGACGGTCTTTTGGGCCGCCGGGGGTTTTCCATTTCCCTGGTATTCCGCCCTGGTTTATGGTATAATCTATCATGGAATAACCTGATACCAAACCGCGTAAAGAAAGGGTCACGCCATGAAATTCCTCATTGTCGATTCCAACAGCATCCTCAACCGTGCCTTTTACGGCATCAAGCTTCTGTCCACCAAAAACGGGGAGTATACCAACGCCATTTACGGCTTCTTCAACATCGTTCTCAAGCTGATGGAGGACCTTTCCCCCGATCAAACCGCCTTCGCCTTCGACCTGCCCGCCCCCACCTTCCGCCACAAGCTGTACGACGGCTACAAGGCCCAGCGGAAGGGGATGCCCCCGGAGCTGGCCCAGCAGCTGCCGGTGGTCAAGGAACTGCTGGCCGCCCTGGGGTGGCCGGTGGTGGAATGCCCCGGGTACGAGGCCGACGACATCCTGGGAACCCTCTCCCGGGCCGCCGAGGAACAGGACGGGGAAGCCCTCCTTCTCACCGGGGACCGGGACTCCCTCCAGCTGGTGGACCAAAAGGTCACCGTCATTCTGGCCGCCACCCGGGCCGGGGGGGCCCAGTATCTCTCCATGACCCCGGAGGCGGTGCGGGAAAAGTACGGGGTGGAGCCCCTTCAGCTGATCGAAACCAAGGCCCTGATGGGGGACAGCTCGGACAACATCCCCGGTGTGGCGGGGATCGGGGAAAAGACCGCCTTTGCCCTCATCCAGAAGTACGGCTCCGTGGCCCGGCTCTACGAGGACGTGGAGGCTTTGGAGGTCTCCCCCGGGGTGAAGAAGAAGCTCACCGCCGGAAAGGAGCAGGCGGCCCTCAGCCGGGAGCTGGGCATCATCTGCCGGGAAGCCCCCATCCCCACCGGCCTCGGGGAGTACCGGCGGGGGCCTGTGGACCACGGGAAGCTGTACGCCGTCCTAAGCCGCCTGGAACTCCACACCCTTATCACCCGGCTGGGGGTGGATCCCAACGCCGCCCCCCTGACCCAGGAGTCCGCCACCCCCGCCCGGGGGGAGGATTGGGCCCTTCTCCCCGGGGAACCGGATCCCGCCAAGCTGGCCGGCCTGGAGGGGCCTGTCGCCCTGGCTGGGGACTTTGAGGGGGACGCCCTCATCCGCCTGGCGGTGGCCCGGGCCGGACGGGTCTGGCTGACAGAGCGGCCCGGGAAGGAGCTGCTTCTTGCCCTGAACCGCCTGGACGCCAAAAAATACCTGGAGGACAGCAAGCCCTGGTGCAAGACCCTTTTGGCCCTGGGGGAGGAGGAGATCCCCGTGGCCTTCGACCTGCGCCTGGCGGGGTATCTTCTCAGCCCCAATTCCACCGAGTACACCGTCCAGCGCCTTGCCGGGGAGTACAGCGTCCCTTCCCCCGCTTTCCCGGAAGAGGGGGAAATCCCCAACGCCGCCCTTCGGGCCGCCTGGCTCCTCCCCGTCTCCCGGCGGCTGGAGGAGGAGATCGCCGCCAACGGCCAGGAGATGCTCCTCCACGAGGTGGAGATCCCCCTGGCCCAGGTGCTGGCCTCCATGGAACTCACCGGCTTCCTCATCGACCTGGAGGAGCTGGCCGCCTTCGGCTCGGAGCTTCGGGGGCTCATCGCCAACCTGGAGGGAGAGATCTACGACCTGGCAGGGCACAGGTTCAACATCAACTCCCCCAAGCAGCTGGGGGTCCTCCTCTTTGAGGAGCTGGGCCTTCCGGCGGGGAAAAAGACCAAAAGCGGCTACAGCACCGACGCCGAGGTGCTGGAGGGGCTTATCCACGACCACGCCATCATCTCCAAGATCCTGGACTACCGCAAATACGCGAAGCTCCTTTCCACCTACGTAGAGGGGCTGAAAAACGCCGTGGGGCCGGACAGCCGGATCCGAACCTCCTTTAACCAAACCGAAACACGAACCGGGCGGATCTCCTCCGCCGAGCCCAATATGCAGAACATCCCCATCCGCACCGAGCCGGGGAGCCGGATGCGCCGCTTCTTCCCCGCCCGGGAGGGATGCCTTTTGGTGGACGCCGACTACAGCCAGATCGAGCTGCGGGTGCTGGCCTCCATCGCCGGGGACGAGAACATGATCGGGGCCTTCCTCTCCGGGGAGGACATCCACCGGAACACCGCCGCCCAGGTTTTTGATATGCCCCCGGACCTTGTCACCCCCATGATGCGAAGCCGGGCCAAGGCGGTAAACTTCGGCATCGTCTATGGCATCTCCGCCTACTCCCTGAGCAAGGACATTGGGGTTTCCGTTTCGGAGGCGGACCAGTATATCAAAAGCTATCTGCGTACCTACAAGGGGGTCAAGGCATACATGGACCGCACCGTGGCCGAAGCCGCCGAAAAGGGGTACGTCTCCACCCTCTTTGGCCGGCGGCGGTATCTGCCGGAGCTGAAGTCCTCCAACCGGAACCTCCGGGCTTTCGGCCAGCGGGTGGCTATGAATATGCCCATCCAGGGCACCGCCGCCGACATCATCAAGATTGCCATGGTCCGGGTCTACCGCCGCCTCAAAAAGGAAGGGCTTCGTTCCCGTCTTATCCTCCAGGTCCATGACGAACTCATTGTAGAGTGCCCCGAGGCCGAGGCCCGGCAGGTCCAGGCCCTGGTCAAAGAGGAGATGGAGGCCGCTGTCAGCCTTGCTGTCCCCATGGAGGTGGACGCCAAAACCGGCAAGGACTGGGGGGAGGCCCATTGATGCAGAGGGATATTGCCGGGATCGCCACCGCCCTTCCCGGCGACGCCGGGGAGCTGGCCCGGCTGGAGGCCGCCTGCTTTGCCCATCCCCGAAGCGAAGCGGCCCTCCTTGGGGAGATCGGCCAGCCGGAGCGGTACCTGCTGGTCGCGGCGAAACAGGCGGGGGAACTGTTGGGCTACGCCGGGCTGGAATACGTCCTGGATGAGGGATACCTTACCGACGTGGCGGTGTTCCCTGCCGTCCGCCGCCAGGGGGTGGGGCGAAGCCTCCTCCTGGAGCTGGACCAGCGGGGCCGGGCGCTGGGGCTCTCCTTCCTCACCCTGGAGGTCCGGGCGGGAAACGCCGCCGCCATCGCCCTTTACCGCTCCCTGGGCTACGAGGAGGCGGGCCGCCGCCGGGGCTTCTACACCGACCCCCGGGAGGACGCCCTGCTGATGACCAAATACTTATAAGGTGCCGGAGCGGGGATTCATCAGCCGCCGTGGGGAAAATCTGATCGGATCCTTTGCCACGGCGGAGGAGGCGGTACGGTTTATGCTGGAAGAGGCGTAAACAGAAAGGAGCATTTTCGATGAAAAGCGTGAAACTGATGCTGGCGGGTATCGCCGTTCTGCTCTTTGGTGGCTGTTCCATTCTGCTGGCGGGACTGGACCTGCCCACCTGGAACAACGGTATCTATCAGTTGCTGGGGGTGGTCTGTCCCATCATCGGGGTGGTGCTGGCCGCCTTTGGCTTTTGGGGGAACGACTGAACATGGAGGAACATCCTTCGTCCTATGAGGACCGGTTCCGCCGCCGCCTGGACACCATCCAAGCCGGGGCCTGGGAGCGGCTGGAACAGATCGGGACCTTTCCCCCGGAGGCCGCCCGGGCCCTCCTCCGGGAAATTCTGGAGACAGGGTGTCTGGCCCAGAACGCCGCCAACATCCTTCTGGGCCGGGAGGCCCTGGCCCGGCTCCCCGGGGGCTGGCTCCGGGAGAACCTGCCCGGGGCGGCGGAAGACTGTCTTTTCCGGGATCCCGGCTGGGAGGAATGGGAGTTTCGCCGCCTGGCCGAAATGCTGGAGCAGTCCTTTCCGGATCTCCTGGCCTGGTGGGTGGGATATGCCCGCCGGCTAAACGACCCGGGGGTAGAGGAAGCGATACAAGATTACATATAGGAGGAAACGACATGACCTACCAGGAAGTATTGGAAAACGCCAGAAAGCAGCTGGCCCCAAGGTGCCGGGTCTGCAAGGAGTGCGACGGCCGGGCCTGCCGGGGGGAGGTCCCCGGGGCCGGGGGCAAGGGGACCGGAGCAGCCTTTATCCGCAACGTGGAAAAACTGCGGGAGATCACCCTGCAGATGGACGTCCTCTACGAGAACCGGGGGCAGGACAGCCAGGTCACCTTTTGGGGCCGTTCCTTTGCCGCCCCGGTGTTCGCCGCCCCGATCGGGGGGATGGCCCACAACTACACCCCCGCTCTGGACGAGGCCGCCTGGACCAAGGCGGTGGTGGACGGCTGCGCCGACGCCGGGGTGCTGGCCTTCACCGGGGACGGGGTGAACCCGGAGCTGCTGGAGCTGCCCCTGCGGTGGATGGCGGAGCAGGGCGGCCTGGGGGTGCCCACCATCAAGCCCTGGGGAATGGAGACGGTGCTGGAGAAGGTGGCCAAGGCCAAGGCGGCAAACCCGCCTGCCATCGCCATGGACGTGGATTCCGCCGGGCTCCCCTTCCTGGCCGCCCAAGGGGGCGACGCCGGCCCCAAAAGCGTGGAGGCCCTTCGGCAGATCACCAAAGCTGCCGGGCTTCCCTTCCTGGTCAAGGGCATCATGACAGTGGAAAGCGCCCGAAAGGCCCGGGAGGCCGGGGCCTGGGGGATTGTTGTCTCCAACCACGGGGGCCGGGTGCTGGATCACACCCCCGCCACCTGCGAGGTACTACCGGAGATCGTAGCCGCCGTGGATGGAACTATGAAGATCTTTGTGGACGGCGGGGTCCGCTCCGGCGCAGACGTCTTTAAGATGCTGGCCCTGGGGGCGGACGCGGTCCTTATCGGGCGGCCTCTGGTGGCCGCTGCTTACGGCGGCGGAGCCGAAGGGGTGCGGCTGTACATGGAAAAGGTCATCGGGGAGCTGCGGGACACCATGAAGATGACCGGCTGCCAGACCATCCGGGACATCACCGCGGACAAGCTGCGGCGGTGACCCCGGGGAAAGAAAGGAGCGATACAATGGATCCGGAAAAACTCTTTGACTCGGTGGAGGTCCTTTACCACAGCAGCATCCGCATTACCGGAAGCAAGACGGTCTACTTTGACCCCTTCCGGGTGGAGGGGGAACCGGCGGACGCCGACCTCATCCTCATCACCCACGACCATTTCGACCACTTCTCCCCCGCCGACATCGCCAAGGTGCGAAAGGCGGGGACGGCCCTGGTCACCCCTGCCTCCACTGCGGAGGAGGCCAAAAGGCTGGGCTTCCCGGAATTCCACACCATGGCCCCGGGGGACCGGCTGGAGATCGCCGGGGTCACCCTGGAGGCGGTAGCCTCCTACAACACCAACAAACCCAACCACCCCAAAAAGAACAACTGGGTGGGGTACCTTCTCACCATGGACGGGGTTCGGTACTATGTGGCCGGAGACACCGACGACACCCCCGAGGCCCGGGCCGTCTGCTGTGACCTGGCCCTGGTACCCGTCGGCGGCACCTACACCCTGGATGCCGCCGAGGCCGCCCGGATGGTCAACGCCATGGCGCCCAAGGCGGCGGTGCCCACCCACTATGCCGCCATCGTCGGGACGGTGGCGGACGCGGGGACCTTCCGGGCCGGTCTGGACCCCGCCATCCTCTGCCGGGAGCGGATGCTTCGGACCGGGGATTGAGCCGGAGGCCCCCGTCTTCCAAAAAAAACATCGCCCCCGCTTTCCGAACCTGGAAGACGGGGGCGATGCTTTACCGGAAGTTCCGGATCATTTCGATAACCTTACGGGAGAAACGCAGGCGGTCGGCGTCCAGGGCAACATAGCAGTTCTCCGGGCGGTCGGGGTAGGCCCGGGTGTCGCAGATGGTCTGGCCGTCGGCGAAGCCGCCGCTCATGTCCACATCCACCCGCATAAAGCGGACATCCCGCAGCACCTCCGGGTCCAGAAGGTAGGCCACGCAGAGGGCGTCGTGGAGGGGGGCCGAGTCGGGGAGGTCCTGGGGCTGGTAGGCGTTGTAGGCCACGATCCGCTCGTCCAGCAGGTCCGCCACGGCGATGGCCAGGGGGGTGCCGATCTCCCGAAGCTCCGCCTCGTCCTCCCGGGTGAAGTTGGCCCGGTGGGTGGCGTCCAGGGGGACCATGGTGATGGTCTTGACCCCGCTGGTGAGGACGATCTGGGCGGCCTCCGGGTCGGCCCAGATGTTGAACTCGGCGGCGGCGGTGGCGTTAAAGACCTTGAAGCCGCCCCCCATAAAGATGATCTCCTTGATCTTCCCGGCGATGCGGGGCTCCAGCCGCAGGGCCATGCCGATATTGGTCAGCGGCCCGGTGGGGATGAGGGTGATGTCCCCCTCCGACTTCATCAGGGTGTCGATGAGCCACCAGACCCCGTGTTCCGGCTGCTCCTTGCTGGTGGGGGCGGGCATGGGCAGGCAGTCGTGGTGGTAGGAGATGACCTCCCCCTTGTCGTCCAGCTTGTCCGCCTTGACCCCGGTCATGCCGGTGTAGTCCCCGTGGCGGTTGGGCAGGAGCTTTGCCACCATGGAGGTGGCGCAGCCCCGGTAGACGGGGGTGTCGCTGCGGAGCATATCCACCACCCGGAGGGTGTTGTCAGTGGTGAAGTTGATCTCCTTGTTTCCGGCCACGGTGGTCACCCCCAGCAGATCGATCTTTGGGGAGAGGATCGCCATCATAATGGCCACAGCGTCGTCGGAGCCGGTGTCGCAGTCCAGGATGACCTTCCTTTTGTCAGACATGATGTTCCTCCTTATTGCTGGTCAGTTGTCGGGCGGGCGTCGGGGCAAGGGGCCGGCGGGTGGATGACCTGGTAGCGCAGCCGCAGATAGGAGTTTTCCAGGACCGTGCATCCTTGCAGCTTCAGAACGCCCAGTTGGGACAGTTCCTTTGGGGAAAGCAGGGAGTTCCCGCCGATGAGGGCGGGGGTGTCCTTGCCGCCGATCAAAACTGGGGCCACCACAAGGTCCACATAGTCCAGCAGCCCTTCCCGGAGGAAGAGGCTGTTCAGCGTCCCGCCGGTCTGTATGGTGATCCTTTCACAGCCGCACTGGGACCGGAGCCTTGCAAGGGCGTTTGGGAGGGAGGGCTCCTCTTGGAACAGGACCCGGAGATTTTCCTCCTCCACCCCAAAGGCCGGGTGATTTCGGTTGGAGGTGATCAGCGCCAGCTGTTTGGACCGGGCGCAGAGCCAGCGGACCCCCTGTTCCGTCAGATGGGTGTTGTCCAGAACGGCAAAGGAGACAGGGGTCTTTGGGGGCGGGGCCGCCGTGTTGGCCCCGATCTTGGCCTGGACCCTTCCGGAGTTCAGCGACCAGAGGTCGGTGGTCTGCTCGATCTCGTAGTATTGGTGGAGCCCCTCCCGCACCCCCGGGAGGGTGGGGAAGTCCCGGTCCACATCCAGTTCGTCGGTGGCCCCGGTGCTGATCTTGCCGTCAACGGACATGAGCAGGAATAAAGTCGTGATGGGGCGATCCATTTCCAGCGCCTCCTTTCTACAGAATGAGCAGGTACAGGCTGGCCATCAGCTCCCGGGGGAGGGCCAGGGCCAGCAGTTCCGGCCGCAGAAGGGGATCTCCGCCCTGGATCAGCTGGGCCAGGTTTTCCATAACGGTGAGGAGGGCCAGCTCTTTGCCCAGGGCCCGAAGGATCTCGGCGGCTCCGGCCTCCCCGGAGGGAAGGCTGTCCAGGGAGATGTCCCGCTCCCCCCGGCGGTCCCGCTCCACCTGGATCTTCTCCCCCAGGGCGGCGTTGAACTCCTCCATGGTGTAGGAGCGGGTAGGATCCAGGCCAAGCAGCTCCCCGGCGGTCTCGGCGGCCAGGAGGAGCAGGTCCTCCCCCTGGCGGCGGGGGCCCAGCTTTTGGCGGAACCGGGCCCGGACGGCCCGTTCCAGCACCTGACGGGTCTTTTCCTCCATGGGCTCCAGCAGCTTTTGGTAGAGGGCGGCGAACCGCTCGCCGTGGCGCAGGCGGAACCGGTCGGCCTCCCCGGCGGGGAAGGCGTAGGCCCTGCCGTCGCAGCGGCCCGCCTCCTTCATGGCGTCCCAGTAGCCCAGGCGGATGTTCCGGCGGCACTGGTCCCGCTCGAAGAGGAGGAAGTTCCCCAGGTCCCAGCAGCTTCGGACCAGGCGGAGGGGGACATCGGGCTTGAATCTCCGGCGGATGCCGATGCCGTCCACCTCCACCGCCCAAATCTCGGTGAGGGGCAATCCGGCCTGGGTGGCCATCTCCACCGGGAGGTTGTCGTAATAGCCGCCGTCGATGAAGCGGGCCTTTTCGATGGTCCGGGGCTTAAAGGCGGGGAAGCAGGAGGCGGAGGCGATCATATAATCGGCCACCGAGCCGGGGGGCATATCCCGGAGGAACATCTTCACCGGGGTGAGGCGCTCCATATCCACGGTGACGATGCCGTACTCCACGCCGCTGGCCCGGAGTTTGTCCTCGTCCAGGATGGATCGGATCATCTCCTCCAGGGGGGAGATGTCCAGGCCGCCCTTCTGGACCATTTCCCGGACGAAGGCCCGGTAGACGGCCAGGCGGCTGTCGGGTTTATTTTCCGAGGGGGGGATGCCCTCCATGACCTGGGGGTTATCCATATTCCACCAGAGGTCCCAGGCGGCGTCGAACTCGCCTTGGGCCATGAGGGCGCCGTTTAGGGCGCCTACCGAGGTACCGGTGACGACCTTATAATCCAGGTCCAGTTCCCGGAGGGCTTGCCAGACGCCGATCTGGTAGGCGCCTTTGGAGCCGCCGCCGCCCAGGACGACGGCACGGACGGGATGAGAATTGGGCATAGGCGGACACCTCCTAACAAGCTAAGAAGAGAACGCGGACCCTCCCCGGCGCTCCGCGCCTAAGGGTTGTGCCGGGCGTAGGCTGTGCCTGGAGTCGGAAGTGGGCTGGCGCCCCGCGGCGGGGAGGGTATGGGGTTACAGCTTGCTGTATTCAATGGCGATCCGGGCTGCTACCCGGGCGTTGTTGTAGGCCAACTGGAGGTTGCTTGCCAGGGAGACCCCCTTGGTGTAGTCCTTAATGTGGGCCAGGAGGAAGGGGGTGGTGGCCTTTCCGTGGATGTTCTCCGCAGCGGCGGCCTCCAGGGCCTTGTTGATGACCCCCTCCATCTCGTTGAAGTCCAGCTCGTACTCCTCCGGGATGGGGTTGGCGATGACGAAGCCGCCCTTCAGTCCAAGGTCCCACTTGGTCTTGAGGATCTTGGCGGCGGTGGCGGGGTCGGGAACGCTGACGTCCACCTTGTGGCCGCTCTTGCGGCAGTAAAAGGCGGGGAAGTCCTCGGTGTCCATCCCCAGGACAGGGACGCCCATGGTCTCCAGATACTCCAGGGTCTTGGCGATGTCCAGCAGGGACTTTGCCCCGGCGCAGACTACGGCCACCCCGGTGTTCGCCAGCTCCTGGAGGTCGGCGGAGATGTCAAAGGTGGTCTCCGCTCCCCGGTGGACGCCGCCGATGCCCCCGGTGGCAAAGACCTTAATCCCCGCCATCTCGGCCAGCATCATGGTGGTAGCAACGGTGGTGGCGCCGGTCTTGCCGGTGGCCAGGTAGACCGCCACGTCCCTGCGGCTCACCTTGCCCACGGTGGGATCCTTGCACATCAGTTCCAGCTCCTCGGCGGTAAGGCCGATCTTCAGCTTTCCGCCGATAATGGCGGTGGTGGCGGGAATTGCCCCCTCCCCCCGGATGATCTCCTCCACCTTGTGGGAGAACTCCCAGTTCTCCGGGTAGGGCATCCCGTGGGAGAGGATGGTGGACTCCAGGGCCACCACAGGCTTGCCGGCCTTCACGGCCTCCGCGATCTCCGGGGTGATGGAAAGATACCTTTCGATGTTCATGCTGCACATTCCTTTCTTTACAATATGTATATTCTTATCGAGGGATAACAAATTAAAGGTCCTTGACCGAGATTTCGTCCCGTTCCATCACCGCCAAGACGTTTTCAGCGCTGATCTCCGGGTTGATGGTGCTTTGGTGGGAAATGGCCATCCGGGAGGCGGCCACGGCGAAGGGCAGTGTTTTTTCCGGGGGCCACCCCTGGAGGAAGGAGTAGACCAGCCCCCCCATAAAAGCGTCCCCGGCTCCGGTGGCGTTGACCACCTGGGCCATGGGCTGCCCCCATGCCCGAAGGAAGCGGCCTTCCCGGTCGTGGTAAAAGACCCCTTCCCTGCCCAGGCTGATTACCACCTGGGAAAGCCCCTGGGCAATCAGGCGGCGGGCAGCCTCCCGAAGGGTCTCCAGGGAGGTGATGGGCATTTCCGCCAGGATCTCCGCCTCCAAAAGGTTGGGCTTTACGGTGTGAACACCCCGAAGCCCCCCTACCAGCTTCCGGGCGTAGGCGGTGCTTACCGGGTCCACAAAGACCGGGGTCTCCGGGCCATAGGCAGCGGCCAGATACCGGAGGATCTCCTCCGGCAGGCCGCAGTCCGCCACAATGACCCCTGCGCCACGAAGAACGCCGCTCTTTCCCTGAAGAAACTCCACCGACAGCTTTTGGAGGACCCGCATATCCGACATGGCAATGGCCATCTCCCCGGTGTCGTGGTGAAGGGAAAGGTAGATAGAGGAGCTGTCCCCCTCCGAAACCAAAAAGCCCGAGGTGTCGATGCCGGCGGCCTGGCACTCCCGGCGGATTTTTTCGCCGTAAACGTCATCCCCTGTTGCAGTGATCAGGCGGACCGGGGCCCCCATCCGTGCGGCGTTCTCGCAGATATTATGGGTCACGCCCCCCACCGACATACCAATCAAACCGGGGTTGGAATCCTCCATCACCAGGGGGGCGCGGCTGCGGCCCATCAGGTCGATGTTGGCGGCCCCCACCCCAAGGACATACCGCTCCTCCTGATCGGAGAGGACGTAGCCCTTCCCCAGGATGTACCCCTTTTTGCCCAGGTTGGTCAGGTGGACCCCCACCGAGGAACGGGTGATGCCCAGGCGTTTCGCCAACTCCCCCTGGGAGAGCATGGGATCCTGGCGGAGCAGCTCCATGAGCTGACGTTCCCGATGGGTCATGGGGATGGCCTCCCTTCGATTTTAGCTTTTGCTTAGATTTAAGCAACTGCTTATATTATACCAGATTTTTCTTCCAAGGCAAGGCACGTTTTTCACAATTTTCAGGCGGTTTATTTGGCACATCTGCCGGGGACAGAAAAACAGCGGAGACAAAAGCCTCCGCCGTTTTTGGATGGGTCGTTTTCTGTTTACGCCTCGGCAATGGCCTCGATCTCGCAGAGCAGGCCCTTGGGCAGGGTCTTGACGGCCACGCAGCTCCGGGCGGGCTTGGAGGTGAAATACTTAGCGTACACCTCGTTGAAGGCGGCGAAGTCGCCCATATCGGCCAGGAAGCAGGTGGTCTTAAAGACCTTCTCCATGCTGCTGCCGGCGGCCTCCAGAATGGCGGCAACGTTCTTGCAGCTTTGTTCCGCCTGGGCGGCGATTCCCTCGGGGGCGTTTCCGGTGGCGGGATCCACAGGGATCTGACCGGAGGTGTAGACGAAGCCGCCTACCTTGAATCCCTGGGAATAGGGGCCGATTGCGCCGGGGGCGTTTTTGGTATCAATGACCTGCATGATAAAAGCACTCCTTTTTTCAAAGTTTGTACTTTAAGGATACCATATTTTCCCCCGGGATGCAATAAACCACTTTACAAATCCTTAGGGCGTAACCCGAAGGTCCCGGCGCCCATCTATTTCTGCAAGGGAAGGGATTTGCCGCGTCGAAAATGCTCGCCGTATGCAAGTACGTCTTGCGCTTTTCTCCTTGCAAACCTATTTCCCTTGCGAAAAATCTGGGCACCTTGACTTTTGGGACACACCCCAGAGATCAGCCCTTCTTGGCCTTCTCCGCAAAGGTGTTGTTCACCACCGCGCTGTAATCCGCCCGCTTGGCCAGCTCCCCCGCCTGCTCCATCACCATCTGGAGGCGGTCGAAGGACTCCTCGGTCATCACCGGGTCGGTGTTCCAGGCCCCGATCTCCTGGTACCGCTCCACCACCTGGGCAAGCAGGGCCTCGTCGGTGTCGGGGAAGGAGGGGGCGATGGCCTGGGCCACCTCGGCGGCGGTATGCTCCGCCACCCACTTCTGACCCTGGTACACCGCATCCGTGAACCGCTGGACCAGATCGGCGTTTTTCTCCAGGTAGCTTTTCTTGGCAAAGTAGGCGGTGTACGGGATCTCCCCGGCGGCCTCCCCCACCGAGGCCACAATGTACCCCTTCCCCTCCGCCTCTACCATAGAGGCCGTGGGCTCAAAGCAGGTGGCGTAATCCCCGTTGCCCCCGGTGAAGGCCCCGGTCATCAGGGAGAACTGGACCGAATCGTCCATCACCAGGTCGGAGGAGGGGTCCATGCCATGCTGGCGGACAACATATTCCAGGGCCATGTAGGGCACCCCGCCCTTTCGGCCGGAGAGGACCCTGGTCCCCCGAAGCTTCTCCCAGGTGAAGTCCGGATCCGGCTCCCGGGCCATCAGGAAGGAGCCGTCCCGGCGGGTCAGCTGGGCAAAGACCTGGGTGTGGTCCTCCTTCCCCTCATTGTAGACATAGATGGAAGCCTCCGGCCCGGCAAAGCCGATCTCCACGTTGTCCGAGAGAACGGCGGCCATCACCTTGTCGGCCCCCTGGCCGTTGGAGAGTTCGATCTCAATGCCTGCGTCGTCAAAGAAGCCCAGGTGGATGGCGGCGTACTGGGGGGCGTAAAAGACCGAGTGGGTCACCTCACAGAGACGGACCTTTTCCTTCGCCTTTGGGGCTGCGCCGCACCCTGCCAGGGTCAGGAGGACCAGGGCGGCGGCAAGGAAGATGCTCAAAACTCGTTTCATGGGTAAAACGCTCCTTTCTCATTTGCTCTTCCGGCAGCCGGGGCCCCTCCTGGATCCCAGCCGGCGGAACAGCGTCTAGGCGATGCCGCCTTTGGGAACAGGCCCTCAGCGGCACGATCTAGTGATGGGCTGCCAGCTTTTGGAGGAAGGCCACCCCCTGGTACATCAGGGCGGCCACCACCGAAAGAATGATGACGCTGGCCATAACAAGATCCAGCTTAAAGACCTGGCCTCCGTAAACAATCAGGTATCCCAGCCCCGCCTTGGAAACCAAAAATTCCCCGGCGATGACCCCTACCAGGGAGAGGCCAATGTTGATCTTCAGCGAGCCAAAGAGGGCCCCCAGACTGCTGGGAAAGACGATCTTTTGGAAGATTTGGGCCTTGGTGGCGCCAAAGGTCTGGGCCATGCGGATGGCGTCGGGATCGGTGCGGCGAAAGCCCCCCAGCATCTCCAGAACGGTGACAATCAGGGAGATTGCCAGGGCCATAAAGACGATGGCCTTGGTGCCCGCCCCCACCAGGATGATGATAACCGGGCCCAAAGCGATTTTAGGCAGGCTGTTGAGAACCACCAGATAGGGTTCGCTGACCTTGGCCACGAAGTCGCTCCACCACAGGAGGATGGCCAGACCCACCCCTAAAAAGACCCCCAGCAGAAAACCGGCCAGGGTCTCGTAGACGGTGACCCACAGGTGGAGCCACAGCTCCCCGGTTTGGATCAGGTTCCCCCAGGTGCGCCAGATCCGGCTGGGCTGACTGAGGATAAAGCTGTCGATGACCCCGGCCCGGGCCAGGATCTCCCATAGGGCGATAAGGGCGATAAGGATCCCCCATTGCCAGGCCAGGACCTGCCTGCGGCGGCGTTCCCGCTGACGGAGATAGGCCTGCCGCTGGGGGGAGAGGGCTTCCCCCTCTTTACTGAGCATTGGTTTTCAGCTCCTTCCAGATGTGGTTGAAGTAGCGGCTGAACCGGGGATCGTCCCGGCAGGAAAGGGGGGTCCGCTCTGCCCCCAGATCGATGGGGAGCAGTTCCTTTACCCGGGCGGGGCGCCCTGTCAGGATCAGCACCCGGTCCCCCATGGAGATGCTCTCCGGGATGTCGTGGGTCACCATCAGGGTGGTGATCTTCTCCCGGCGGAGGATACGGTAAACGTCGTCGGTGACCTCCAGGCGGGTCTGGTAATCCAGGGCGGAAAAGGCCTCGTCCAGGAGGAGGACCTTGGGGCTGGTGGCCAGGGTCCGGATCAGGGCGGCCCGCTGGCGCATCCCCCCGGAAAGCTGGCTTGGGTACTTTTCCCGAAACTCCCAAAGGCCGTAGCTTTTTAACAGGCCCTCGGCCCGGGCAAGGCTTTCTTCGTCCACCTGGCGGCGAAGTTCCAGGCCCAGAAGGACATTTTTCCAGATGGTGCGCCACTCCAAAAGGTTATCCTTCTGGAGCATATAACCGATACGGGGATCCACCCCCGACACCTCCCGGCCATCCAGGAGGATCTTGCCGGAGGAAGGGGGCAGCAGTCCGGCGATAATGGAGAGAAGGGTGGACTTTCCGCAGCCGCTTGGCCCCACGATGCTGAGAAACTCCCCCTTTTCCATGGAAAAGCTGATCCGGTCCAGGGCGAAGATCTCCCCGTTTTCAGCTTGGTAGCTTTCGGTCACATCCTGTATTTCAAGCAGGTTCAAAATGGTTCACCTCGTTTCCGCCAGGGCCCGGTCAAAAGCGGCCCCGGCCCAGCGGCAAGCCGCTGTCCCCCTATACTATGCAGCCGGGATTTTTTCGCGCACAACAAAAAAGACCGCCGTCCCAAAGGACAGTGGTCCAAAAAAACGAATAAACGGCTGGGGCCGATTCCGGGCAGGGGTTTTCCTCCGTCTTGGCGGCACAGAGGAAATTCCAAACAGGCTTACTCCTCTTTCCGGCGTTCGGCGAAGTAGAGTCCCTGTTCCTTCAGCCGTTCCGGCAGGGCGTAAACATCGATGCCGTTACGGGTGACCAGCCGGCACTGGCCGGGGTGGTCTTGGTCGAAGGTCTTTCCGGCGGTGACCAGATTTTCCTCCTCCGGCAGGCCCAGTTCCTCCAGCAGGGGCTTCCATTTCACGGGCCGCTTGGCCCACAGTGTGACCAGGTTGTACTTTTCCACCATAATCTCGTCCCCGCTCTCCTGGCCCCCAAAGCCGAAGGCGGACATTCCGTCCTGGATGAGCAGGTCCCCGTACTCCCGGAGGAGGTCCAGGGCCTGGGCCGGCGTACAGTTGTCCAGGTAGTAGATGTCCCTGTGCTGAACCCGATTCGGCTCCGGTTCGTTCTGGATATTGGTGGGCAGCTCCAGGATGAAAAAGACCTTTTCTCCCCGGCGGCCATTCAGGAACTTTTCCAGGATTAGGGGGATCCGCCGGGCGTTCAGCAGCAGATACGTATACCGCGTCTCCATTTTGTACCCCTCAAAAAGCCGCTCCGGATAGGGAACCTGGCAGCCTTCTACCATCTCCAGCATCCAAAAACCTCCTTTACTAAAAACGAACGCCTGCCTGGAGAGCCGAAGTTCTCCGGCAGACATCCGCCAGATCAAAGCCCCCAGGGCCAGCCTGTTATTTCTTCAGGAACTGGTTGATGTCCTTAAGGAATTTCTGAACCGTCTCCTCGTCCATATCGTTGGTATCCACAAACACGGGGTCGGAAGCGGAGTAGAAGATTGCCAGCACACCCAGCATCGACTTGGGGTCCACACAGAACTGGCCGGAGCGCAGATAAAGCTGGCCGGGATAATTTTGGCAGATGGCGCTGAACTTCTCCGAATTCTGGAGGCCCTGGATATTGATCTCGATCTTCATTTGGTGGTTTCCGCCTTTCTGATTTTCTTTCCTATTCCACGGGCAGGGGACCGGACCCTAAGGAGCCCTTAACCCTCCCAATTTTGGATATAGCTTGCCAGCACCTCCACCGAGCGGTCGATGCCCACGGACAGACTGTCCAGGCAGAGGGAGTAGTTTCTGGCGTCCCCGTACTTGTGCCCGGTATAATAGTTGTAATAGGTAGCCCGGCGCTTGTCGGTTTTCAGCAGGATGCTTTGCACATCGTCCGGCGCCAAGCCGTAAAGCTGCACCGCCCGCTCCATCCGCTTTTTCAGGTCGGCATGGATAAAGATGTTGACACAGGGGAATTTGTCCTGGAGGACATAATCGGCACAGCGCCCGACAATGACGCAGGAGCCCTGACGGGCCACCTGCTGGATCACCCCGGACTGGATCAGGTAGATCTTATCGTTAAGGGGCATATCATAGGAGGTGGTCATAGAGCCTGCCCGCATCAGGGAGAAGATCATGCTGTTGGTGGCCTTCTGGTCGGCTTCCTCGAAGAGGCTTCGGGCATAGCCGCTCTTTTCCGCCGCCAGGATGATGAGTTCCTTGTCATAATAGGGAATTCCCAAACGCTGGGCCAGCTTTCTGCCGATCTCCCGGCCGCCGCTGCCGTACTGCCTGCTGATGGTGACGATGAGGTTCTCTTTCACGGTAGATTCCTCCCTTCGTAGTTTTATTATACAACCAACTGGGAGAAATTACAAGGGGTTGGGGGGAATCGAAGGGGAAATTGTACAATTTATTGAAAAGATTTTAGCGCTGCTTGCGGGCCGAACGAGCAAAAAATGCCGTTGCTATTTTCCCCCGGGGCTGGTACAATAGAGACAGAGAAAACGAAAGGCGGAAAGAGAAAGGAGAGGCGTGATGAGCAACAGTAATCTGGCCTATGAGATGGAATATCGGGAGGAACTCATCGACGGCAAGATCGTCGCCATGTCCCCCAGGCCCGGCTGGAACCATATCTCGATAGCGGCGAATATTTACAACCTCTTCGCCAACTACCTGCACGGGAAGAAATGCACCGCCATTCCCGATGGGTGCGACCTCTTTCTCACCAAGGAGGACCGCTTCGTCCCGGATATGATGGTGGTCTGCGACCGGGACAAGATCAAAACCGACGGCGTCCACGGCGCGCCGGACCTGGTGGTGGAGGTCCTCTCCCCAAGCACCGCCAAAAACGACCGGTTCCGCAAGAAAAATGTCTACCAGCTTTGCGGTGTCCGGGAGTATTGGATCGCGGACCCGGCCAACCGAATGGTGGAGCAGTATTTCCTGGTGGACGGGGTCCTTCAGCTCAACGCCATCTATGCCGTCTACCGGGACTGGGAGATCCGGCAGATGACCGAAGAAGAGCGGGCGGCCATGGTGACCCGCTTTAAGTGCAGCCTCTTTGACGACTTCGAGATCGCCCTGGAGGACATCTTCACCGGCCTCCTCCCCGACGCCGAATAACCACGCCATCGCAGCGCCCCTTCCCCACCGGTCTGTACCGGGAGGAAGGGGCGATTTCTTTTGTTAAAGGAAAAACCAACTAAAATTCTCAAAAATCCTTATGAAATTGGTTTTTCGATAAAACGGGGCAGCGTGAAGCGACGCCAGCACACGTAGTGTGCATATCGCCGACTTTTAGCCGGTGATTAGTATTACAGCACCTTTGCCAGAAAATCCTTGAGGCGGTCACTTTTGGGGTGGGCGAAGAACTCCTCGGGGGGGTTCTCCTCTACGATCTTGCCGGAATCCATGAAGATCACCCGGGTGGCCACCTCCCGGGCGAAGCCCATTTCATGGGTGACCACCACCATGGTCATCCCGGAGCGAGCCAAGGACTTCATCACCTCCAGCACCTCTCCCACCATCTCGGGGTCCAGGGCGGAGGTGGGTTCGTCAAAAAGCATCACCTCCGGCTCCATGCAGAGGGCCCGGACAATGGCCACACGCTGCTTCTGGCCGCCGGAAAGCTGGATGGGATAGGCATGGGCCCGATCCTCCAGACCCACCCGGGCCAGGAGGGAAAGGGCCTTTCCCTCGGCCTCCTGCTTGGGCATCTTTTTGACCTTCATGGGGGCCAGGATCATGTTCTCCAGGATGGTCAGATGGGGGAACAAATTAAAGTGCTGGAACACCATCCCCATCTTCTGACGGTGGGCGTCGATGTTCACCTTTTTCCCGGCGATGTTCACCCCCTCGAAGATCACCTCCCCGGAGGTGGGCTCCTCCAGAAGGTTCAGGGAGCGCAGAAAGGTGGATTTGCCGGAGCCGGAGGGCCCCACGATGACCACCACGTCCCCCTGGTTGATGTCCAGGCTTACGTGGTCAATGGCGTGGATCCGGTTCTCAAAGGTCTTTACCAGGTCCTTTACCTGGATCAGCTTACCGCTGGTCGCCACGGCGCATCCTCCTTTCAAAGTAGGCAATGATCTTAGAGGTGGGGACAGTCATGCAGAGGTAGAGGAACGCCGCCAGCAACAGCGGCTCCGAGGGGCGGAAGCTAGCCCCCTGGACCAGTTTGGCGTTGAACATCAGCTCCTGCATCCCAATTACCGAGCAGATGGAGGATTCTTTGATGATGGTGACGAACTCATTGGCGATGGCGGGGAGGATGTTTTTGATGGCCTGGGGCAGGACGATATACCGCATATTCTGGAACTTGGTCATGCCAAGGCTTCGGCAGGCTTCGGTCTGGCCGTAGTCGATGCCCTGGATACCCGCCCGGACGATCTCCGCCACATAGGCGCCGCTGTTCAGCGACAGGGCGATGATGCCAGGGATGAGATGTTCCCCGCTGATAAAACCGAAGAGCATAAACTTGGGGGCTGTGAAGCCGCCCTTGCCGAAGAGGACGTAATAAACGATCATCAGCTGCACCAGCATAGGGGTGCCCCGGATGACCTCGATGTACAGGCCGGTGATCAGGTGCAGGGCCTTGTTCACCGCCTTGCTGAGGGTGCTCTTTCCCGGCTTGGAGATCCGGATAAGGGCTACCACCAGAGCCAAAACGAAGCCGATGGCCACGGTACAGGCGGAAAGGAGCAGGGTGTAAAGAACGCCTCGTTCAAAGTAAAAAGCGTATTTTGCCATTTTGCCAAATTCAAAGGTCATTGCGCTCCTCCTTCAAAAAACACAGGATGACAAGGAAAGCTCCTCCCCCGAGGGGCCGGGGGAGGAACTAAAGGGTTTTGGTTGGATCAGCCGCCGATGGCCTGGTCGGAGATGGCGTTGGCGTCGTTGATGAACTTCTCCATATCGCCGTTGCAAACCACCTTGGTGACCACGGCGTTGACGAAGTTGAGGAGGTCCTCGTTGCCCTTCTTAACAGCAACACCCTTGCCGTTGGAATCGTAGGGAATCTCGCAGAGGATGGCCAGATCATCGGGCTGGGCCTTGACATAGCCCTCGGCAACGGCGGTCTCCATGACCACGCCGTCAACCTTCTCACCCATCAGGTCCATAACCAGGGCGGGGATGGTCTGGAGGGAGGTATGGGCAGCGTCGGGGGTGGAGGAGAGAGCCAGCTCTTCCTGGATGCTGCTGGTCTGGGCGCCAACGGTGGTGCCTGCGCCAAAGCTGGAAATATCGGTGTACTTGCCAACGTCAGCCTTCCGGACCAGGAGGGACTGGCTCTGGAGTTCATAAAGGTGGCTCATATCGATGGCTTCCAGCCGGTCGGGGGTGGGGGTGAAGCCGGCGATGCCCACGTCTACAGAACCGGCGCTAAGCTCCATCAGAATGGAATCGAAGGGGATGTCATGGATTTCCAGCTCCACGCCCAGCTCATCGGCGATGGCCTGGGCCAGGGAGATGTCAAAGCCCACAATCTTGTCCACGCCATTTTCCAGGATGTGGAACTCATAGGGGGCATAGTCGGCGGAGGTGCCCAGGGTCAGCTTGCCCTCGGTGATGGTCTTGACCTTGGGGGCCAGCTCCTTGATCTGGGCATCCACAGCCGCCAGATCCACGGAAGCGGCGTCGGGGTAGGTGGGCATTACGATGTCCCCGGCAGGGGCGGCGGGCTCCTCAGAAGAGGAGGGCTGGGCGGGGGTGCTTGAAGGGGAATCGGAGGAGGGGGAAGGGGCGGGGG